>DAOPJR010000004.1:0-18929 GCA_035399765.1 Draconibacterium sp.
TCTACAAAAAAGTACTTGCTGATCCTACTTTAGGAATTAAGGAAGATGACATGCAGTTTAAAAAACCGGCTAACTTCAACATTAACCTCGATTGCGACGATGTGGATGTTAAGAAAAATACCGGCAATTTTGACGAGTTTTTTTAATTAAACTGTGGCTTCGAGCCCCGAAGTTTGAGCGTAGAATGGCATCTGTATATTATATTGAAAACAGATGCCATCCTTTTTTAAAATTCATTAACTCTGATTTTTTCAAACTGAAGTTCTTCAAAAGCTTTTCCTTCGCGCCATTTTTCAGGATAACCAATGGTGACTATGCTTAACACCCTGAAATGTAAAGGAATGCCCAACAAGTTTCGAATATAACTTTCTGCTGAAACGGTTTCAGAATTTTGCCTGTTTCTCACCTGTACCCAGCAACTTCCCAAGTTCAGCGATTGTGCGGTCATCTGAAGCATTATTGACGCAATCGAACAATCCTCGATCCAAACATCATTAAGGGTTTCATCTGCACAAATTACTACAGCAAGTGGAGCCGTTCCCAGCGGAGTGGTCCCGTGCGACCTGCAATTTTTTAACTGTGTGATCAACTCCGGATCATTCACAAAAATAAATTCCCAGGGATTGATATTTTTGGAAGAAGGAGATCGCAAAACTGCTTCCTTTAGAATTTCCAGTTTTTCCTGTTCTATTTTTTGCGAAGTGTAATTGCGGATGCTTCGTCTTTTTCTGATTAATTCTATCATAATAAGGAGCTTTACAGCAAAGGAAGAAAAAATAATTAACAGATGCTTTCATAGAATTTTGGCACAGAATGGATTTCAAGTTATAATAAAACCATAACTTCAACTCCACAATTAAATCCGGAACCCATGAAGATATTTTACGTGTTAATATTTCTTGTCATCGCATTCACTTCATGTAAGAACCAGTATTATTCGGTAGATGATTTTTCATCGGTAGAAAAGATTGATGCACATTTTCATATTTACACTGATTCAAACAATTCAGTTGAGCAAGCTCAAAAAGACAATTTCAAGCTTTTTACCATCAATACATTTTCGGGGACTTGTGACCGTGTAGTTGAAGATCATCAGTGGTTGAAAGCTGCTTCGAAAGAGCATCCAGGCGAAGTTGCATTTTCGGCTACTTTTTGTCTGGACGGGTGGAGCGATCAGAACTGGACTGAAAACACTATTTCATGGATCGACAAGTGTATTGCTGAGGGAGCCAATTCGGTGAAAGTTTGGAAAAATATTGGAATGGAATTCAGAAATAAAGACAGTGTGCTGATCATGATTGATGATCCACAATTTGATCCCGTTTTTAAACATCTTGCAGAAAAAGGGATACCACTGGTCGGACATTTGGGTGAACCTAAAAACTGCTGGCTACCTGCAGAAGAAATGACTACCAGTAACGATAAAAGCTATTTTACTAAACATCCGCAATATCATATGTACCTGCATCCCGAATTTCCTTCCTACCAGGAACAAATGTCGGCACGCGACCGGATGCTGGAAAAAAATCCGAATCTGATATTTATTGGATGTCATCTGGCAAGCCTCGAATGGAGTGTGGATACGCTGGCTGAGTTTCTTGACCGGTTTCCAAACGCAGCAGTTGATATGGCTGCACGAATGGGACAGTTATTTTACCAGACGTGTCAAGAGAGGGAAAAAGTCCGCAATTTTTTTATTAAATACCAGGACCGTTTACTTTACGGCACCGACATAATCGATAGTGGTCAGAGGAAAAAGGCCTTTCAAAACAATCTGCATGAAACCTGGCTCCGTGACTGGGAATACCTGGTTACAGATAAAACCATGACCAGTGATTTGATTGAAGGTAAATTCAATGGATTGAAACTACCAAGAGATGTGGTCGATAAAATTTATGCTGAGAATTTTAAGAAATGGTATAAAAGTCTCTAGAAAGTCGATAAAAAGGATGTCATCCCTCAGTTGACAGATGACATCCTTATATTCTAATATTATTAATTGACCTATTTCAACCCGCTTCTTTCAAGTAGGGCATCAACACTTGGTTCCTGACCACGGAAACGTTTGTACAAAGTCATCGGATGTTCGGTGCCACCTTTTTCAAGGATATTTTTGCGGAACGAAGCTGCCACTTCTTTGTTGAATAATCCTTTTTCTTTGAACACACTAAATGCATCCGCATCAAGCACTTCGGCCCATTTATAACCGTAATAACCAGCTGCGTAACCACCAGCGAATAAATGCGAGAATTGCGTACTCATGCAAACCTCATCCACCACTGGGAAAATCTGTGTCTTCTTCCAGGCTTTTTCTTCAAAATCTTTCACACTTCCGGAATAAGGCGTTTCCAGCGTATGCCAGGCCATGTCGAGGTAACCAAAACTCAGCTGTCGGATAGATAAGTAACCGGCCAGGTAATTCTGCGAATCAATAATCTTTTGAACCAGCTCTGCAGGAATGGTTTCGCCGGTTTGATAATGTTTGGCAAAACGATCGAGAAATTCTTTTTCGGTAGCCCAGTTTTCCATGATCTGTGAAGGAAGCTCAACAAAATCGCGGAAAACATTGGTTCCCGAAAGACTCGGATATGTTGAGTTGGCCAGCATTCCATGAAGTGCGTGACCAAATTCGTGCATAAAAGTTTCTACTTCATCAAAGGTCAGCAAGGCAGGTTTGGTTTCAGTCGGGCGGGTAAAGTTCATCACTATGGTAACATGTGGGCGCGAATCAATACCGTTCTCTTTCCACTGTCCTTTAAAGTCGTTCATCCAGGCGCCGCCACGTTTGCTTGCCCGCGGGTGAAAATCGGTATAAAAAACCGCGAGAAATTTACCATCTGTATCGAATACTTCGTAAGCAGTCACTTCTTCGTTATAAACCGGAATATCTTTATTTGGTTTGAAAGTAACCCCATATAAATCGGTAGCCAGACCAAAAACACCGTCAACCACATTATTCAATTCGAAATATGGTTTTAGCATTTCATCATTCAGGTCAAACTTTTTTACTTTCAGTTTTTCGCTGTAGTAGGTCCAGTCCCATGGCATAATTTCGCTGTCAAAACCCAGCGAATTGGCGTATTCCTGAATCTCCTCCTTTTCTTTCAAAGCTACCTTGTACGAAGCTTCGTAAAGATCGTCGAGCAAACCATAAACACCAGCCGGATTCATTGCCATGCGGCGTTCCAAAACGTAATCGGCATAATCTTTATAACCCAACAATTTTGCCTGTTCCAAACGAAGTTCAGCAATGCGTTTTACGTTATCCTGGTTATCGAATTCATTTCCTTTAAACGATTTGGAAGCGTAAGCCAAATACATTTCTTTACGCAACTCCCGGTTATCGGCGTATTTCATGAAAGGCAGGTAACTGGGCATCGAAATGTCAAACAACCAGCCATCTTTTCCTTTTGATTTTGCTTTTTCGGCGGCAGCCTCAAGTGCACTTTCGGGCAATCCTGCCAGTTGGCTCTTATCGGTGATGTTCAATTCATATGCATTGGTTTCTTTCAAGACATTCTCACCAAAAGTCAATGATAGTTTTGAAAGTTCAGTGCTGAACTCGCGGAATTTCTCTTTATCGGAATCAGAAAGATTTGCTCCCCGGCGAACAAAACCGATATAGCTGTTTTCAAGCAAGGTCATCTGTTCGGTGTTCAGACCAAGATCTTCTTTTTGTTCGTGTACTTTTTTCACCCGCTCAAACAAAACCGGATCGAGTGAAATATCATTCTGAAACTTGGTAAGCAACGGTGAAACTTCTTGTGCAATGGCCTGCAAATCATCGTTGGTTTCCGATTCAAGCACATTAAAAAAGATACCGGAAGTACGTGTAAGTAGTTCCCCAACGTGGTCGAGTGCCACAATTGTATTTTCAAATGTTGGTGCTTGCAAGTTGTTTTTTATTGCTTCTACTTCGGCTTCTCCCTGCCTGATTCCCTCCAAGAAAGCCGGCATATAATGTTCAGTTTTTATCTGATCGAAAGGTGCTGCTTCATGGGGGGTATTAAATTTCCCGAGCAGCGGATTGTTCTGTGCGTATCCCATTTCTAACTGTATTAAAACTAAAATTGCTAAAATGTAAATTTGTTTCATGCCGATTTGTTCAAATTGATTTATTGATGGCAAAGAAAACATATTCACCTATAGCAAAACATGACTATTTTCTTTTCTTTTTCTTCTTTTCTACTGTCCAGCCAAACTTTCCAATCTTTCTCCCGAGTCCGAAATAGTGACCATGACTATAAACCAGCGGATTGGCTTTTGAGAAACTAAATGCATCGTCTTCATTCAAATACGCATCATCCACAGAAACTCCAAGAACCTCAGAAATAAACATGTGGTGCGTCCCCAATTCAACAATTTCTTTAACACGGCACTCGATATTTACCGGCGATTCTTCAATGATTGGCGCTTTAACAAACTTTGCCGGAGCTGGAGTGAGATTCATCTCCTTCCATTTGTTGTACTTTCTTCCCGACCGAACACCACACCAATCAGTAGCACTGGCCAGATTTTCTGTGGTAAGATTAATAACGTATTCTCCGGTTCGTTTAATAATTTCATACGAATGTCGGCCTGGCCTAACCGAAATATAACACATGGGTGGATCACTGTTTATTGTACCTGTCCAGGCAATAGTTATAATATTGTATTCTTCGGGAGTTTCACCACAGCTAACCATTACCGCCGGCAGCGGATAAATCATCGTTCCGGGTTTCCAGTAAGTCTTTGCCATCCTTTCTTTTTTTCTGTGAATTATTTTCTCAACGCTTTTCAAATAAAAAACAAGGTTACAAACTTTAATCTGTAACCTTATTCATAACATATTTTGATTCTTTAAGTTCTAATCTACCGGATCTTTCCAGTCGCCGTTCTCACGCAGTAACTGTTCCAGTTCTTCCACCGCATTTTCGTAAGGAATGTGGCGTTTGATCGGATTAAGCCCTTTATACAAATTGACCTTGTTATTTCCGGCGCCAACAAAACCATAATCGGCATCCCCCATTTCACCGGGCCCGTTCACAACGCAACCCATGATACCAATTTTCAGGTGATCGAGGTGTTTGAAATGTTCTTTCACTTTCCGGGTTGTTTCATGAAGATCGAACAAGGTACGTCCGCAACCCGGACATGATACAAACTCTGTTTTGGATGCCCGCATACGGCTCGCCTGCAAAATTCCAAAGCTTAAATCTTTCAATTCAGTAAAAGTGATGTTTTCATGATCGTTTGAAATACAAATTCCATCGCCATAACCATCAATCAGCAAACCTCCTAAATCGGCTGCAGCTTTTATCTGTAAATCTTCCAACTGGCTTTCGTTGTATTTACGATACAAAATTACAGGCACCTTCCAGATGTGTGTTTCAAGGGCCATAAAGAAAGCACGTAATTCCGCCATCGGGTTGGCATTGAAACTTTCAAGGATCAGTACCGTTTTGCGCGTCTGCTTGAGTTTCATGATAATCTCCGGGTGCATGTCCATAAAACGGTCAAACTCTGCCTTACTGGTTCTGATAAATTTCAGCCTCCCCCAACGGGTACTTTCAAACAGGTATTCTTCCAAATTAATCACCGGGTACTCTTCACCCTGAATATCCAATATTTTATTCCCTGAAATAAAATAATCAGGGATGAGTTTGCCTCGGATTGGAATCATTTCGCGGAGGCTTCGGTCGCGCAGGTCAGCGATAACCACCGGCATTTGTTTGCCTCCCATATTTAATACCGGACGAGTGTCGCGGCGTTCGTATTCAAAAGGGTTGGTCTGCCCCACCATCGGGGCAGTTATCGGCGTATGATTTTGGTATGTCTTAAAATGGTTGACCAGTTTCATGGCTACAGGAATCTCATTAATAGGCTTTTCAGTCAGAGAAATTCTCACTGTATCACCAATACCGTCAGCCAGCAAAGCACCCACACCAACTGCCGATTTAATGCGGCCATCTTCACCCTCCCCTGCTTCCGTCACTCCCAGATGAATCGGGAATGTCATGTCTTCCAGACGCATCTTGAAGTTCAGCAAACGAACGGTGTAAACCATCACACGAGTGTTACTGGATTTGATGGAAACCACAACATTGTTAAAATTTTCCTTTTTACAGATGCGTAAAAATTCGAGAACCGACTCTGCAATACCTGCCGGAGTGTCGCCATAACGACTCATAACCCGATCGGATAAAGAACCGTGATTCGCCCCAATACGAAGTGCTGTTTTGGTTTCCTTCAATAATTTCAGAAAAGGAACGAATTGTTTTTCGATGTTCTCCAATTCGGTTTTGTATTCCTCATCAGTATAAATACGATTTTTAAACTGAGCTCTCTTATCGTAGAAATTACCAGGATTGATACGAACTTTGGAAACATACTGGGCAGCCACTTCCGCCAGTTTCGGGTTAAAATGGATGTCTGCAATCAACGAATTATTATAACCACGGGAAACAAGTTCCTTTTTGATAATCTTCAGGCTTTCGGCGTCGCTCATACCTTTTACGGTAACACGCACATAATCGGCACCTGCTTTAATTACACGAATAATTTGTTCTACGGTAGCTTCGGTATCCTTGGTGTCGGTGTCCGTCATGGTTTGAATCCGGATTGGATTATTCCCCCCAACCGGTGTTGCACCAATCATCACTTCAGTAGTATCCTGGCGTTGGTATTTAGTTAGGTCTTTTATATAATTGAAATGGTGATCCTTCATCTCATAAATCTGTTTAGCTGAAATGCAAATTTAGCTGAATGCATCTAAAATAAAAAGAATACCCTATTTTTGTTTCTGGCCATTCAGTCTTATGAGTATAGAAACAAGAAATATAACGAAATTGTTTGGAAAACAGCGGGCTCTCGACAATGTAAGTCTGACCATCAATCAGGGCGAACTTGTTGGTTTTCTGGGACCAAACGGAGCAGGGAAATCTACGATGATGAAAATTATCACGGGATACCTGCCTGCAGATTCGGGTGAAGTTCTGGTGAATGGAAGTCTGATCAATCCGGAAATGCTCGAATATAAAAAAGACATTGGCTACCTTCCTGAACATAATCCGCTTTATCCCGATCTGTATATTAAAGAATACCTGGCCATGAGTGCCGGTTTTTACGGATTGAAAAGCCCGAAGAAACGCATTGCTGAAATGATCGAATTAACCGGACTGGGAGATGAACAGCACAAAAAAATCCGTTCACTATCAAAAGGTTATCGTCAACGCGTAGGACTGGCACAGGCACTAATTCACGATCCATCTATTTTAATTCTCGATGAACCAACAAGCGGTCTCGATCCGAACCAACTGGAAGAAATACGCAGACTAATCCGTCAAATCAGTCGCGAAAAAACTGTGATCCTGTCATCGCATATTATGCAGGAAGTGGAAGCCGTTTGTAATCGTGTGATTATTATTAACAAAGGAAAGATTGTAGCAAACGGAGGTATTTCGGAAATAAAAAACGGAAACCTTATAAGTGGGCAAATTGTACTCGTTGAGTTCCTTCAAAATGTGGAAAAACAAACATTACTCACTATTAATGGAATCAGAAGTGCCATTCAGAATGGAAAAATCTGGGAATTGGAAGCAAAAGAAAATACAGATATTCGCCCGGCAATCTTTGATTTTGCTGTGAAAAATCATTTTACATTGCTTACCTTACAGGAAAAACAACAAAATCTGGAAAGTGTATTCCATCAACTTACACAAAACAGAAATTAAAAAAATCTGACACCCCTATCCGGAATTATTTTAAATAACTTCTTTTTTATTCCGAAGAAAGCTTTTACATTTGTCTCCGCTACGTGGAAGGATTTGAGATTGATTGCAACCACAGAAAAAAATGCTAAAGCAATCGTGCTTTATCTTCAATTTACAATCCATATTCCCGCAGCCAGAAAAAAATATTGTTGAATTGTGCTGATAGATTTTTCGGCTATAAAAATTTTAGGGAAATGCATTATCTATTTACAAGCGAATCGGTTTCCGAAGGTCATCCCGACAAGGTTGCCGATCAGATTTCGGATGCCTTACTGGACCAGTTCCTGGCCTTTGATGCAAACTCGAAAGTAGCAATTGAAACTCTTGTAACTACCGGTCAGGTGGTGGTTGCAGGCGAAGTAAGATCATCGACTTATGTTGATATTCAGGAAGTGGCGCGTAAGGTAATTAACGACATTGGTTACACGAAAGCTGCTTATCGTTTTGATGGCGAATCGTGCGGAGTGCTTACCGCCATCCATGAACAAAGTGCCGACATCAATCGTGGTGTTGATAAAGAAGACAAAGATGATCAGGGGGCCGGCGACCAAGGAATGATGTTTGGTTATGCCTGCAAAGACACTGATAATTATATGCCTTTGTCGCTCGAATTGTCGCATGTTATCCTACAGGAACTGGCAGTAATTCGCCGGGAACAGAAAGTAATGATGTACCTGCGTCCTGATTCCAAATCTCAGGTTACCATCGAGTATAACGAAAACAATGAACCGGTTAAAGTTCACACGATTGTCGTTTCAACACAACACGACGAGTTTGATGCAGATGAACCGATGCTGGCCAAAATCCGCGAAGATGTAATCAATATTCTGATTCCACGTGTGAAAGCGAAATTGCCCGAACGAATTCAGGCTTTGTTTGGCTCAGATATAAAATACCATGTTAATCCAACCGGAAAATTCGTAATCGGGGGACCGCATGGTGATACAGGATTAACCGGACGTAAAATTATTGTTGATACGTACGGCGGTCGCGGTGCCCACGGTGGTGGCGCTTTTTCAGGAAAAGATCCATCGAAAGTGGACCGTTCGGCTGCCTATGCAGCAAGACACATTGCCAAAAATTTAGTGGCAGCAGGAGTTGCTGATGAAATTCTGGTTCAACTGGCATACGCCATTGGTGTTGCCGAGCCGGTTGGAATTTACGTTAATTCTTACGGAAGATCAAATGTGAAGCTCTCGGATGCGGAAATTGCTGAGAAAGTAAAGACCATTTTCGACTTACGGCCTGCTGCTATTGAAAAACGCCTAGCCCTGCGAAATCCTATTTATCTGGAGTCGGCAGCATACGGACACATGGGGCGAACTCCGGTAACTATTTCAAAAACTTTTGAATCGCCATATTGGGGAAAAGTGGAGAAAGAAGTAGAGCTGTTCACCTGGGAGAAACTTAATTTTGTCGATCAAATTAAAGAGACTTTCGGAATCTGATTCCGAGGGTAAGTGTTAATAATACGCACTCCGGGCGGTCTGAAAAACAGACCGCCTTTTTTTTGTCTTCATTTTGTAACATAATTTCAGTATTTCTCGAATAATCAGTTGTAAGAAAAGTCACTAAAAACCTTACGTCATGGAAGAAAAACTGATTACTTTGGTAGTTCTGCCGTACTCGAAAGCAATCATATTTAAAATGCTTTTAGACGACAAACTGATCGAGTGTGAACTCGAAGATATGCATCTGATCCAGGGTGACACCTCTGCAACTGTTAGTGTCCGTATTTTTGAAAAGGATATTCCAAAGGCTGTTCGTGAACTGGAAATATTTCTCGGGCACAAAAAGCCGGAAGTGGAAAAAGCAGAAAAACCAAGTCAACGACAGATACTTGTTCCGGTTGACTTTTCATCGGCATCGAGCAAGGCAGCGAAAGTTGCAATCGACATTGCAATCCACCTGAATGCTGATGTGTTGTTCATGCACAGTTTCATTAATCCTATTATTCATTCCATTCCATACAGTGATATTTATGCTTTCGATTCGAGTGCTCTCTTTCGAATTGAGCATGCAGAAAGCAATGCCAACGAAGAATTTGAGAAGTTCATTAAAAAACTGGCAGCTGAAGTAGGGGAAACAAAGTGGCATTCAGTTCAAACCGATTACATTATTAAATCAGGTTATGCCGAGGAAGATATATTGGGTTATGCAAGTTCACACCTCCCGCGACTGATTGTTCTGGGAAGCGGCAGCAACCAGTATCCACATGGTATTGTGGGTAGTGTTACCGCCGATATCATGTACAATGCAACGGTTCCGGTTCTGGTCGTACCTAAAGATGCTCCGGAAACGGAACTTGACAAAATACAGAACGTGCTGTATGCTACTAATTTTGATGAAAAAGATTTTATGGCCATTGAAAAACTGATGAACTTGCTTAACCCTTTTAACATTAAACTAACCTGTGTTCATGTTGGCGAACCACGAATGAACGGCTGGGATCTGGCCCGACTTGAAGGGATGAAAGAGCTATTGCATCAGAAATACGCCAAACAGAATTTTAACTGTTTGTTGCTGGAAGGAAACGACGTCTTGGAATCAATTGATGAGTACATAAAAAAGGAGAAAGTAGATATTTTGTCACTCACAACTCATAAAAGAAATATGATCTCGCGGCTGTTCAATCCCAGCCTGGCGCGAAAAATGGTTTTCCACAGTCATACCCCTCTTCTTATATTTCATGCCTGAAAGGAAGTATAAAGAATGAAAAGAAGATAAAAAAAGAATTTTAAAGGAATCCACCAGATTTTTGCAGATTCTAAAAAAGCTGTTATATTTGCACCCGCGTTCACGAAGAAATTTCATTTGAAATAAAGATACATTGCGGGATGGAGCAGTTGGTAGCTCGTTGGGCTCATAACCCAAAGGTCGTAGGTTCAAGTCCTGCTCCCGCTACAAGAAAGCCGGTTTTAGCCGGCTTTTTTTATACCCTTTTCTGAAGATTGCCTCAAAATCTACTGAGGTTCAAACCATACAATTCTACGATCCGTCGGTAAAAAAACACAGTTTATCTATTTAATTTTCAAAGGATAGTTGACTCGCCGTACATTTGAATCGTACAATTAATACTACAGAAAAATGAAAGCAACAGTAAAACAAATCGCAACAATAACATTTACCGCACTTTTTTTAATCGCTTTAAATGTTAAAGCAGAAGGAACAGAAAACACTGCCTTGAACAATGAAAACATCGAAACAGCTCTGAAACTTGAAAACTGGATGACTGATGAAACAATCTGGAATACCAACTCGGCCATGTTCATTGAAATTGCACCGGAAACAGAACTTGGCCTGGAAGAATGGATGATAAACAGTGAAAGCTGGAATATCTATTTTAATATTGAAGAAGAAACGGAAGCTGGTTTGGAGTTGGAAGCATGGATGACCAGCGACTTTACCTGGAACAGCAATCTTATCGAAACAGAACCGGAGTTAAAGCTGGAATACTGGATGATGGACAAAAATATCTGGAAATAAATTATACGGTAATTTCATATTAGTTTAGTTAGATTTAAAAAGGGCTATCCGGACGGGATGGCCTTTTTTCATATAACAAATCAATTGTTGAGTAAGTGGCCCCGGGAGTTAAATATGAAAAAGCCGGTCCTGGAAAATCCAAAGCCGGCTTTTATATTGAAGTTAAAATGTTGCCTATTGCTTTACACGGTCGCTGTAGGAACGATCGCTTGTGCTAACGCGAATCACATCTCCTTCGTTAATGAACATCGGAACCATTAATTCGGCACCGGTTTCAACTGTTGCCGGTTTCAGTGCAGTCGAACTGGCAGTATTCCCTTTTTCACCTTCAATGGTGCTGGTAACTGTCAGCTCTACTTTTTCAGGCATTTCAGCAGTCAGTGGAACTTCTTCGTCTGCATGAAATTGTATTTCGATGATCTGACCTTCTTTCATCAGGTCGTTGTTGTCAATCATCGATTCGGGAATAGAAATTTGTTCGAATGTTTCGTTATTCATCACGTTCAAACCCATGTCATCGCGATACAGGAATTGGTACTGACGACGTTCAACACGAACATCTTCTACTTTAACACCCGAGTTGAACGTATTTTCGATCACACGGCCGGTTTTTACGTTTTTAAGTTTGGTACGTACAAAAGCCGGTCCCTTGCCCGGTTTTACGTGTAAGAATGATACAATCGTATAAATATCATCCTTGAATTTGAAACACAATCCGTTTCTGAAATCTGCTGTCGTAGCCATGATTAAATTTTTACTTTATTTTGAACGCTGCAAAAATAAACAAATCAATTAAAAGTCAATGGTTTGAAAAATTTTTAGTCCATCATCAATCGACTTTCACTGTGTTGACTGGGTTACACCATCAATTGTATAACTTTTAATAACCGCTTTTAAGGCACCCACTTTCATATCGAAAGTAATGAGAACAGGAAGTTTTTTGTCCCTCGAAATATAAAACTGTACACCTTCGGCCCGTTTCAACACCTTCCCTTTGTCAATGGTAGGATTCAATACATAACAGTTTACCGAACCAATATCTGTTTTAACTTTTTCATCTCTTAAAAACTTAATACGAATATCCGCGATTTTATCGGCATGGTAAGTTGGATAACTGACTGCATCGCCGGGTTGAAGATTCTCAAACGGATTTTTATAGATGAAATAGAAAAACACAGAAACAATATCCAGCAAATTATCGGGAACTTTGCTCCAGCCTGCTTCCTGGCTATGAATGGAATCCACATCGTGGTAAAACATCGTCTCGTTGTAATGCCGGTAATTTCCTTCCTCCACGCTTCGGATAGCTTTTAAAGGCAAACGGGTTTCAGCATCCACAATGGTTTCGTAATAATCATTCACCCCGTAAAGAGTGTGCGCCAAACCGGTTGTTTTTCCAAGTATATAATAATAAATGGCTTTTTGACCGTTAAAAACCGTGTCTTTAATAATCATTTCAGCCTCTCCCCCCTTCACAATACCAAATTTTAAGTTGAAGGTCATTTTTTCTTCCCGGGCAATTCCGGATTGCACACTTAGAAAAAACAGAAGGCTTATCAAAAGTATTTGCTTCATTAAAAAATTTTGTTTTTCGGAATGGTTGCCACAAAGTCCTTTAAATAAAAAGGCTCGAAGTAAGCAACGTCCTCGAATTGTTTCGTATTGTATTTCTTTTCCGACAATTTTTGCATAAACCGTGCCGAGGTTTTTTCCGGACCGGCAAACACAGCATTTGCATGTGTAATTTTTGTGCGGCATTTTTCAGCCCCGTTTCCAAAAAACAAAATTTTATAATCGTTCAGGTATTCAGCAAACGAATTTTCATCGATAATTTCGGCCGAAACTGAAAGAATGGTCTCACCTTCTGGCCCATACAATGCAGTGTATACTTCCATCCTGCGCGCATCAATCATAGGGCAAATCAACACTTTATCATCGCTTCCCGAATTAAAATATTCCGTCACATCAGAAGCGACATGATCAGCCATCGAATCAAGCGAGCCGATAGCAATGAGCGGAATATTCAAACCATAGCATAGACCTTTCGCCACTGAAACGCCAATACGCAAACCGGTGTAAGAACCAGGTCCCTTGCTTACTGCCACGGCATCAAGTTGTGTAAGATCAAAGTTATTTTCTCTGAAAAGATCTTCGATAAATACAGTCAGCAGTTGCGAATGATTCAGACCATCGCTGCTTTCTTTCTGAAAGAGTGTTTCACCATCTTTTGCCAGCGAGACAGAGCAAACCTCTGTGGAAGTTTCTATATTTAAAATAATTGCCATGATTATCTATTAACAATGTTCAGCAAAAATAGTTAGTCTTTTAAGACTTTAAAATTGCAGATTAAAGTGTTTCAATTTTCCCATTCAGAACGATAGCATCAAGTTGCATTTTAGCAGCCGATTTCCGCGCATCATCAACGGTGTGTACAATAGGTTCTCCAACCGCATTAAATGAAGTATTAATCAAGGCTTTTACACCGTATTTCTGATCCAAATGATTGAGTAAATCGAATAAAAAAGGATTTTCCTCACGTGAAAAGATTGTCTGAAATCGGGCAGTCCCATCAGCATGGACGGCTCCTGCAAGTTCTTCATTTTTTTGCGTAAGAACCTTAAAATCAAGCAGCATGAATTTTGAAAGTGGATGGATTCCTTCAAGGCCGGTAAAATACCGGGCATTTTTCTCAAGTGCTACCGGAGCCAACGGACGGTACCATTCACGACCTTTTTTTTCAACACTGAGTTCATGTGCCAGTTTTTTCGAATTGGACAAAGCCAGAATACTTCGGTTTCCCAGGGCTCGCGGCCCTGCTTCACCCGGTCCGTTGCAAACACCTACCAGTTTCCCATCAACCAGCAATTTTGCTACTTGAGCAATCGTCTCTTCTGAGACCAGAACTTCTGAATCAGAGATGCCCCAGTTATTTAAATACGACGAATGAATTTTAACTTCACCATGTTTCTGCCACTCGGCAAATGCAGCTGCTCCCAGTGCAAGCCCCGAATCTTCGGTACAGGGAGGGATGTATACTTCTTTAAAAATGTTACTGTTTATGATCTGGGTATTAGCCACAATATTCAGAGCCGATCCACCCGTGTAGTATAAATTTTCTGTGCCGGTTTGTTTTTGTAGTTTCTCAAGTTTCTCCAGAATCGCCTTTATAAAAATGTGTTGCAAGGTCGCGGCTACGTTCTGAATAAAAGGATTCTTCTGGTCAAAAGAACGTAGTTCAATACCAAAATCTTCTTTTGCACGATGAAAGAAAGTAGAAGTACGGCCCCAGATATCATGAAAAAAATGATGGCGAATGAGCCATTCTTCTACCTCGGGTTGGTATTTTCCCCAGCCGGCAAAACCCATAAATTTTCCGGGCACTGCATTTTGGTCGGACAGTTTGGCCCCAACAATAGCAAAAACCAGCGCATTGGCGTTGTATATAGTTGAATAAGGTTTTAAATCCCAGTGGTATTCGAGCCATTCAATTTTGTCATTTCTGAAAACAGCGGCTGAGAAATTGCTTAAACTGGCGCCGCCATCGAAATGGACCAACAAACTGTTCTCTTTAAAATTGCCCCAAAAAGGCAGGCACGAAAACATGTGTGCTAATTCGTGATTCAACACCCAGGCTTCCTTCTCTTTACCAAACCACCAACAGCGTCCCTTTTCCATCCCGGTTGCCAGTTTTTCGGCGAGAGGCGCTTCGAAGCGAACAATTCCAGATGATTCGAGAAAGGTGCGCCCCACCACATTATCGACGAAAACCAGGTCATAGTCATAGCTGAGCTGGCCTTGTTTTTTTAGGGTATCTTTTAAATTTTTAAATATCGTGTTGTCGCGTTTTCGACGTGTAACCCGTTCCTGTTGAAGAAAATGTTGAACCTTTCCGTCTTTCATGATCGCCAGATTGTGATCGTGCACATAAAACGGATGTTCGTAATCAAAACGATCCTGAATGCCATAAATGGCCAGTGTTGCCTGATTTTTATCCATTACTTCCAGAATTGAAGTAAGATTACAAACAAAATCAAAACTGCAAATAAAAGTTCTCCCCAAATCCGTCTTTTCAGAAAAACAAAAAAGTTAGACAGTAGAAAAGTAACAGGAATGGTTGTTATTACGAGCATTTCCTGCGAGGTTGCAGGAATTAAAATGAAAGCAGCCAGAGAAAAAACAAAAACAAGTAAAAGCACCGCAAAATATTTCCTCGAGCTTACTTTCTTCGAATCGTAATGTTGTGCAATATCGATGCTGGCAATTATGGTAAAAAATACAAGTGCTCCCAGGTAAACCTGTAACGACAAATTGTTTGCCAAGTGATTTATATTGATCGTCATACTGAGAACAAAAAGGTCGATCAATTCCTGAAAACGATCGAAGAAAAAGAAATAACTCAGCGCAAAAATAAAAGGCAGTACAAATCCGATAACAAGAACGAAATAAGATCTCCAGGAAGTTCCACGGCTGAGAACCAGCACACCAGCTAAAAATGCAGGAAGCAGAAAAACAAGGTGCAGATAAAACAATGATCCTATTCCTAAAAAAATCCCAACATCGAATAATCCGGCATATGCTTTAGCCTGGTCGAATGTGGCAAAAAGCCGGAATAAAGCCAGCAATAAAAAAATAGATGCAAAATATACGGGATGTAAGCTGTGAACTCCTCCAAATCCTCCCATTAATACAACATATAAAATAGCGGGAAGCCTTGTGCGGATTCTGATGAACTGATACCTTGAAATCAGCAGTTCCATTAAAAATGCCAGCAACAGTGTAAGAACAGCCGACAAAATAACGCTTAACAGCGGAGATTCGTTTGTTAAACTAAAAATGGGAGCAAAAAGCACATTGTCAGCTTCTCCCCGGGCATGCGGATAAACAGACGGGGCGAGAAAATTTCCCGCCCAAAAGGCAAGAATCGCCAACGGGATCAAAAATAAGTTGACGAGATTATTCGATTTTAACCTTTTTAACAGCATGCATTACAGATCGAAACCAAGATCTTTACGGTAATATTTTCCTTCAAATTCAACAAGTTCAGCATTTTTATAAGAAACAGAAAGTGCATCTTTTATACTCGTTCCATAGGAACTTATGGAGATTACACGTCCTCCGTCAGTCACAACTTTTTTATTGTCTGTTTTAGTGCCGGCATGAAATATGATACTGTCTTTCACTTTGTCTGTTCCCGTTATCGTTTTTCCTTTCTGATAGCTTCCCGGGTAACCTCCCGACACCAGCATTACCGTTACGGCAATCCGTTCGTCAATCTCAATGTTTTTTTCACCCAATGTCCCGGTAGCAGCACCTTCCAGAAGGTCGATAAAATCTGATTTAACGCGTAACATTACGGCTTCGGTTTCGGGATCTCCCATCCTTACATTGTATTCGATTACATAGGGATCATTATTCACATTAATCAATCCAAAAAAGATGAAACCGTTGTATTCGATGTCTTCCTTTAGCAAACCCGAAACAGTGGGTTGAATGATCCTTTCTTCCACTTTCTTCAAGAAAACCGCGTCAGCAAACGGTACCGGTGAAATGGCTCCCATTCCTCCGGTGTTCAATCCGGTATCTCCTTCCCCTATTCGTTTGTAATCTTTGGCTTCGGGCAGTATTTTGTAATCTTTCCCGTCGGTAATTACAAATACCGAAGCTTCAACACCACTCAAAAATTCTTCAATAACAACTTTACTGCTGGCAGCTCCAAATTGCCCTTCAAGCATTTCGCGAAGAGAGTTAGCGGCATCAAGCAAAGAATCAATTATAAGTACCCCTTTACCGGCAGCCAAACCATCTGCTTTTAGTACATAGGGAGCTTTCATGGTTTTAAGAAAAGCCAATCCTTCGTCCAGATTATTTTTTGTTACGGTGAAATATTTTGCAGTTGGAATGTTATGACGGGCCATAAAGGCTTTCGCAAAATCTTTACTCCCCTCCAACCCGGCACCTGCTTTTTTCGGACCAACTACTTTTACATGACTCAGTTCAACATCTGCTGCAAAATAGTCGTGCAAACCTTCAACCAGCGGAACTTCCGGGCCAACAAGCATTAGATCGATCTGGTTTTCAAGCACAGCCTGTTTTATTTTTCCGAAATCGGAAACACTCACTGGCAGATTCGTACCAATGGTAGTTGTTCCGGCGTTACCCGGTGCAAAATAAAGTTTGTCGAGTTTTTTACTCTGACTGATTTTCCATCCCAGTGCATGCTCTCTTCCTCCAGAGCCGATGATTAAAATATTCATCTGGTTAAAATTGTATTTTATTTATAGTATCAGATGGAACTCGTCCCGATAAATAGGGCTCGTTTCATTTATCTGATTTTAACGTTTTTTCTATGGTTTATGAATTTCTGAATTGGTCAAAATAAGTTTGCAAAGCTTTGCCATACTTATTTGCCAGTTCGGTTTCTCCGGCACTTCTGGCTGCCCGTTCCATTTTTTGCAGGTAAAAAAAGTTGCGCTGAATCTCTTCTGAAATATCAGCCGATAACAGAAACTCCGGTTTTAAGCTGAAATAATAATTCATCTCGTCATCATAGTTGGCATATGCAGCTTCAAAAAGAGCCATGGCTTTGTCTTTTGCACCGGCACGCAAATAATTTTCACCTACCTCAAGTCCAAAATATTCATACGGAATTACACTGGCCGGAACCAGTTCCTGGCAACGGTCGAGCACGGCAATGGCTGAATCATTCTTGTTTTCGGCTATCAACCCAGCAGCCAACCGGTTAAAACTATTGCGGATATTTGTCATCATCCGCGCATTATTCTCATCGATATAAACATCCGGTTCGTTCATTCTTCCCCACTTAAACTTGTTCATCAGGTTGTCGTACATCAGGTCGGTACGAACACGCCCAAACACCAGTTGCTGTGGCGAACTTGTCGTTTTTATCGGAACCAGCCGATATGCAAACCCTTCCAACTGAAAATAATCCATCAGGTTCAGGTATTTGCTTTGTCCAACTGTAATTGACCAGTAAATTGGACGTTCCCAATTGTTAGTAGCCAGCAAATCGAGAATCATCATCTCGTCTTTCGACAAGGAGTTTTTCCCGGAAAGATCAATCACAATTTCATCCACTATTTTATCTGAATCTTCGGGTGCTACCACATGATTTCGAAGAACGGCTTCTTTATCAATTTTAAAACGAATTTCCTTTTTAGGAAGGTAAGCAGCATTACCTGCCTGGGTTAATTTAGTGGCAGGATTATCATCAACAATAAAGTCAACGGCTTCTTTTAATCCGATATAATCGCGTTTAATTCGTGGATTGTCAAGTACATATATTAAATCACGGGTACCCAGGCGGTATTTATCTGTTGTCATTGAAAACGGAACCGGATCCGAGTCATATGCTTTTCTCTTCATTTGGTCGATGTACCAGTCGGTTTGCAAATAACTGAGGTTACAAACCCTGACATCAGTGCGAACACCTTCCACTTCCTGGTTGTACCAGAGCGGGAAAGTATCGTTGTCTCCGTTTGTAAAAATAATGGCATCAGGCTGACACGTTTTCAGATAATTTGCCCCAAAATCACGCGCAGTATATCTTCCCGACCGATCGTGGTCATCCCAGTTCTGAGCACCCATATTTACCGGAACCAAAATCAGAGTTGCCAGTCCAACAATAACAGCAGCAACTGTTTCAGGAATGTATTTCTTCAGCGTTTCTGTTAT
>DAOPJR010000004.1:19029-54179 GCA_035399765.1 Draconibacterium sp.
CCCTGAATATCATTCTGGCGGCCTACAAAATTCCACATAAAATAGCGCCAGTACATGAAGTTTACCTGGTAGCTAAAGAAAAAGCGAAGGTTTTCGCCAAACGTTGGTTTAACAATTGTCTGTGTTTCGCCCTGTTCGTCGCGGTATTGAATACGCGTGCCTTTTATCTTTCCCCACTGTTGATAATCTTCTGCATGTTGCGGCTCCATCGAACTCCACATTCTTGGGAAGAATGTAGTAAATCTTTCATCGTAATTGGCTTTATAACGATGATGAGTAACAACATACTTTCCATCGATTTGAGAATAAATCGGTTTCCCTTCTGTAAACCTATCTCCTGCTTTTAGTGGTGAATCATAATATTGCCCATAGAATAATGGGCGTTCGCCGTATTGTTCACGATTTAAATAGCTTAATAATGCAAAAGTATTATTCGGGCTGTTTTGATCCATCGGCGGTTTTGCCGAAGAGCGGATAAAAATTATAGCGAATGATGAATATCCGATTATAATAACAGTTATACCAAGTAAAACGGTATTCAGTATTACTCTTCCCTTTTTGTGTGTATAAATTATACCAAAAGAAAAGGCTGCAATTAGCAAAGCAGAATAGAAATAAACACCCGAGTCGAAAGGCAAACCAAAACCATTAACAAACATGAGTTCGAACCAGGATGCAACGGTAACGACGCCAGGAATAATACCATACATTACTACTCCTAACAAAGCAATGGAAATGATCAGTGCCCAGATAATTCCTTTCCGGGTGACTTCATATTTTTTGAAATAATATACAAAAACAATCGCTGGAATTGCCAGCAGGTTCAGCAAGTGAACACCAATGGAAAGCCCGATAATGTATGAAATAAAAATAAGCCAGCGGTTGGCATACTTTTCATCAGCCACATTTTCCCATTTCAGAATGGCCCAGAAAACCACTGCAGTTAGCAATGATGAACTGGCATAAACTTCGCCTTCAACAGCCGAAAACCAGAATGTATCAGAAAACGTGTAAGCCAATGCTCCAACCATTCCACTTGCAACAATGGCAAGTGTTTGTCCCAAGCTCGGCTCCTCTTCAAACTTAACAAGCTTTTTTGCCAGATGAGTAATGGTCCAAAAAAGGAACAAAATAGTAAATGCGCTGGCCAGTGCCGACCATATATTTACCAATTTTGCTGCATTTCCCGCATCTCCAAATAGTTGGAAGAATCTTCCAATGATCATAAAAATTGGTGCTCCGGGTGGATGCCCCACTTCAAATTTGAAAGCGGTGGTGATGAACTCGCCACAATCCCAGAAACTAACAGTTGGTTCAATAGTCATCAGATAAACAACCGCGGCTACGAGAAAACTCACCCAGCCAAATACGATGTTGAAGAGTTTATATTGCTTCATTTTAAGATGTTTACAGAAGTCTTTTTGATTTGTTGTAAAATAACAGTTGCGAAGATAAGGCTTTTGCGGAAATGAGCTAAATCAGAGTTGTAAATTAACCTTAATTATCACAGCAGCATAATCCCCGAAACCATCCGACCTGTTTGCTCTCCTTCGCGACGTGCCGAAAAATATTTCCCATCCTCCAGAAAAGAGCATTCTGCCAAAACTTCAATGTTTTCAGAAAGCAAGCCACAATCCATTAAAATAAGGCGGTTTGCTTCCCATAAATCAAAATGATATTTACCCGAAGCATTTTTGTGCAGCGCCTTTTCAACTCCCGGAATCGAATTTCTGGCTGCTTTCACGACTTCATCACCAACTTCGTAAATATCAGGACCGATTGATGGACCGATTGCAGCAAGAATATTTTCAGTAGAACTCGAATATTCCGTTTTCATTTTCCGGACTGTTTCGGCAACGATTTGGCTAACTGTTCCCCGCCATCCGGCATGAACAGCTGCAGCTACACTTTTAATGGGATCGTACAAAAGGATTGGCACACAATCAGCCGTTTGCACACACAAACAGAGTCCTGTTTTATCGCTAACCAGCGCATCGGTTTCTGCAATTTCCTTTTCGGGAATATCAATCAGTTTGCAAACCAAATTCGAATGGGTTTGACGGGGAAAGACAAGTTGCCTGATATCGATATTGAGCAAGGCAGCCAGTTGTTTTCGGTTGTCGAGAAAAACGGACTTTTCATCTCCTGTAAAACGTACCGCTGCTTTATCAAGACTTTGTTTAGTTGTGGTAAATGCCACCACATTTTTATATCGTTGAAATATCTTGTAATGTATCAGTTTATCCATTTCTGAGTAATTCGTTGAGGGCAGGTTTATTTAAAAGAGTCACCGTTTTTTTTTCGATAATAATCAGTCTCTCATTTTGCATTTCGCCCAAAACCCTCGCCAGCGAAGGGCGGGTTACCCCAAACAGATCGGCCAATTGTTGCTGGGTAGCTTTTAGTTCGAAAGAGTGAAAGCGCTCGCCAGCCTGTTTCAGCAAAAAGTGAGCTACTTTTTCTTTGATCGTCTTAAAACTTAGAAAATGTAGTTTTTGCGAAAGAAACTGCGCCCGCGATGAAATGCTGTTCAGGTAGTTTCTTAAAATGATGGCATTAAGCTGAAGTAATTTAAGAAACTCAGGCACCGGAATGGCCAGAATTTGCGTGGGTATATTTGCCGTAACGGTTACCGGAAACTTGTTTTCCTTTCCAAACAGAAAGGCCGATGCCAGTGGCTGCGGAGCTTCCACATCTTCAATTTTTACGGTTTTTCCTGAATAATCGATCATTTCTCCCCGAACACTTCCTTCGAGAACAATCAACAGATTCTTAACTTCTTCACCAGCCAGAACTACAATTTCATCCTTTTCAAAATTTTTAATCTGGTAATGAATTCGCCCAAGTACTTCTCGACTTTGGTCTTCTGTCAGCCCACTAAAAACGGGGCACCTGCTTAAAAGTGAAAAATCGATCATTTTGTAACAATTGATACATTTTACGAAACGCCGCAGCTCTACTTTTGTTGCGTAATCCAAAAATAACAGGAACAATAAAATAAAAGACCATGATACGTGAAATAGTAAAAATAGACGAGGAATTGTGCAACGGTTGCGGACAGTGTGTACCGAACTGCCACGAAGGAGCTTTGCAGATTATTGACGGAAAAGCCCGCCTGGTAAGCGAACTGATGTGCGACGGACTGGGGGCCTGCATTGGTCACTGTCCCGAGGGCGCCATTACCATTGAAGAACGCGAGGCAGATGCTTACGATGAAGTAGCCACCATTTCCCAGATGATAAAAAGTGGCAAGAACACTGTTTTTGCCCACTTGAAACATTTGCAGGATCACGATGAGACCGGCTATTTAAACGAAGCACTCACGTTTATCCGTGCCAACCGCGACGCGATGCCTTTCGAGATTAGTGAAGTTCATGAGTTGCTACACAGCCCAAAACCAACGACAAACGGAGGATCAGGTTCTTGTTCAACCGGAAGTTGTCCGGGAGCAGCCTCCCAAACTTTCACCGCTGCAGGATTTACTCTGGCAACACCAGAAAAAGGAATTCCTTCTGCATTGAGCCACTGGCCGGTGCAAATGCACCTGATCAATCCAGCGGCTTCCTATTTCCAAGGTGCCGATCTTTTGGTAGCCGCCGATTGTGCAGGATATACTTATGGAAATTTCCATAATGATTTTATTAAAAACCGAAAAGTAATTATCGGTTGTCCAAAACTCGATCATGGAACCGACAGCTACATTCAGAAACTGGTTCAGTTGATCGACCAGGCAAAAGTAAATACCATTACTTTAGTAATTATGGAAGTGCCATGCTGTGGAGGATTGTCACGAATGGTACAAATGGCAACTGAAATGGCATCGAGGAAAGTACCAGTGAAAGAAATTATGATTAGTATAAAAGGAGAAATACTCTCGGAAGAATGGATTTGAGGTATTCAGTTTAAGTGATAAAACCAGTAGATGTTGCCCCCAACAATTGAAAATCAATAAAATTTTAGATATGAGTATGTTTTGTTATCAATGCCAGGAAGCGGCTAAAGGAACCGGCTGCACCGTTGCCGGAGTTTGCGGAAAACCAAGTGATGTTGCCAATTTACAGGATACACTGTTGTTTGTGTTGAAAGGAATCAGCTGGTACAACGAGAAACTGAGAAAAGTGGGAGCCAATCCTGAAAAAGTGGACAAGTTTGTTTTTGATGGATTATTCAGTACCATCACCAATGCCAACTTCGATAAAAAAGCCTTTGAAAAAAGAATTATTAAGGCGCTGCAACTAAGAAACGAGTTACTGGTACTGTGTAAAGAAACCGCAGTAGATCTGCCGGCAGAATTACCTGCTGTTGCCAACTGGACGGCCACTACCGTTGAAGAGTTCGAAGCCAAAGCAGAAGAGGTGGGTGTTTTGAGCACGGAGAACGAAGACATCCGTTCGTTGCGCGAGTTGATTATTTACGGCGTGAAAGGTTTGGCCGCTTACGCAGAACATGCCTGGAACCTGGGTAGTAAA
The DNA here is from genome assembly GCA_035399765.1 of Draconibacterium sp. Taxonomy (GTDB): domain Bacteria; phylum Bacteroidota; class Bacteroidia; order Bacteroidales; family Prolixibacteraceae; genus Draconibacterium. The sequence goes on from DAOPJR010000004.1 coordinate 23,499, forward strand.
AAAGACGAGATTTTTGCCTTTATGCAGCGGGCTTTGGTAGCTACCACTGAAAATCTTTCGGTGGATGAACTGGTTGCCTTAACATTGGAAACCGGAAAATACGGTGTGGACGTGATGGCCTTACTCGATGCAGCGAATACTTCAGCATACGGAAACCCGGAAATGACCAAAGTAAATATTGGTGTGCGCAAAAACCCGGCGATCCTGATTTCAGGTCACGACCTGAAAGACATGGAAGATCTCCTGAAACAAACCGAGGGAACCGGAGTGGATGTGTACACCCACAGCGAAATGTTACCAGCGCATTATTACCCGGCTTTCAAAAAATACAAACACCTGGCAGGCAACTACGGAAACGCGTGGTGGAAACAAAATACCGAATTCGAAAGCTTTAACGGCCCGATCCTGTTCACCACCAACTGTATTGTTCCTCCAAAAAGCAGCGCAACTTACACCGACCGCATTTATACTACCGGAGCATCCGGACTGGAAGGTGCAATCCACATTCCGGATCGTAAAAACGGTGAAATGAAAGATTTTAGTGCAATTATTGAACATGCAAAAAAATGTGCTCCGCCAACCGAGATTGAAAACGGCGAGATCCTTGGAGGTTTTGCACACGCACAGGTTTTTGCTCTTGCCGACGCAATTGTGGATGCAGTAAAAACAGGCGCCATTAAAAAATTCTTTGTGATGGCCGGTTGCGACGGACGTATGAAAAGCCGTGATTATTATACGCAGTTTGCGGAACAACTTCCGCAGGATACCGTGATCCTTACAGCAGGATGTGCGAAATACCGCTACAACAAACTTCCGTTGGGCGACATTGGCGGAATCCCGCGTGTGATCGATGCCGGACAGTGTAACGACTCTTACTCGCTGGCGGTAATTGCTTTGAAATTAAAAGAGGTTTTTGAATTGAACGATATCAACGAACTGCCGATTGCCTACAACATTGCCTGGTACGAACAGAAGGCTGTGATTGTATTGCTGGCTCTGCTTTATCTGGGAGTGAAAAACATCCACCTCGGGCCGACATTGCCCGCTTTCCTTTCGCCAAATGTAGCGAATGTACTGGTAGAGAATTTTGGAATCGGTGGAATTACTGAAGTTGAAAAAGATTTGGAAATGTTTTTAGAATTGGCTTAAGTGGGGAAGTGCCCTTGATTTTCAGGGATTTACGTTAATGGCGCCTGCAGTTTTGCAGGTGCCATTTTTTTATGAATAACATTTGCTATTGACTATTAAATTGGTTTTAATGTAATTTTACAAGGCAATTAACACATAGAAGAAAATGAAAAACTTATTATTTTTTATCCTGTTATTCGGTGTTTTAAACCTTATGGGTCAGGAAAATATCGAGGTTAAAATATCCAAATTGGCTATTGATTCTGAAATGCAGTCAGCATTTGTAGTTGAAATTCCACAGGCAAATAGTAAAGATGCTATTAAAATATGGGAAGATCAGCTAGTCCCACGGAACCTGTTCGATACATTTAAGAAACTTCCAAAAATGGAAAAGGAAGACAAAGATAAATGGTATATCAACGGAGTTGTTATCGATGCCGTTAGTCCGGATACCTTAAGTGTATTTACACGCATAACTACGTTAAAGGACCGAATTTTGTTTGCTGCCTCATTCAAATCTGAAAATGGGTTTATTGGTAATGATCCCTCAAATACTTCTCTCGTTGAAAGAACAAGTAGTTATCTGCGCAGCTATGCTATTGAAGCATACAGGCAAGCCGTACAGAATGAACTCGATGGATTGGAGAAGGACCTTAAAAAAATGGAGAACGACTATTCTGGCTATGAAAAAGACAACCGAAAACTGAATCGAAAAACAACTAAAATTCAATCTAACCTGAATACTTTGGTTGAAACCAACCCATTAAACTCTCCTGCAACCAGCGCTACTTCTGAAGAACAAATAAAAGAAATAAAGAAGGAAGAAAAAGCATTGAAGAAACATTCAAAACAAGTAGATAAAAACGAGAACAAACAGGATAAATTAGCCAGAGAGATCAAAAAAAAGCAAGACGAAATCAAAGACGTTAAACAGAAATTGAGAAAGATTAAATAAATAATTACTACATAAAAAAGGACATCCATCTACTGACGGATATCCTTTCTATCTTTAAGAATTGTCTTATCAATTAAGCTTTACCTGCTGAACCCAGCACATTTTCGTTTTTGTGCATGTACAGTTTTTTCAGTTCGTCGCGGGCTGGTCCCAGGTATTTGCGCGGGTCAAATTCGCCCGGACTTTCAACAAATACTTTGCGAACAGCAGCAGTCATCGCCAAACGACCGTCAGAGTCGATGTTGATTTTACATACGGCTGATTTGGCCGCTCTGCGTAATTGTTCTTCCGGAATACCGATTGAATCTTTCAAAGCACCACCATATTTGTTGATCATTTCAACATATTCCTGCGGCACTGAAGATGAACCGTGAAGTACGATTGGAAATCCAGGAATTTTCTTTTCAATTTCTTCCAGTATCTCAAATTTTAAAGGAGGTGGAATCAAAACACCATTTTCGTCACGAGTACACTGTGCCGGAGTAAATTTGTTGGCTCCGTGAGAAGTACCGATTGAAATTGCCAGTGAATCAACGCCTGTGCGTGAAACAAAGTCGATAACTTGTTCCGGTTCAGTGTAAGTATGATGTTCAGCAACAACATCGTCTTCGATACCAGCCAAAACGCCTAATTCCCCTTCAACGGTTACGCCATGAGCGTGAGCGTATTCTACCACTTTTTTGGTAAGAGCTATGTTCTCTTCGTATGGGTGGTGCGAACCGTCGATCATAACTGAAGAGAAACCATTATCGATACAGTCTTTACATAGTTCGAAAGTATCACCATGGTCGAGGTGAAGAACGATCGGAATTTCGTAACCCAGTTCTTTGGCGTATTCCACAGCACCACGAGCCATGTTGCGCAAAAGGGTAGCATTTGCATATTTACGGGCACCTGAAGAAACCTGGAGGATTACCGGAGATTTTGTTTGAACACAACCTTGAATAATTGCCTGAAGTTGTTCCAGATTATTAAAGTTGTAAGCAGGAATAGCATATCCGCCTGCAACGGCTTTGGCAAACATTTCTTTGGTGTTCACCAATCCTAAGTCTTTGTAACTAACTGCCATTTGATTTTTGATTTATCAGTGATTTACTTGATTTTTTTCGAGCTGTGAAATTAAATAAATTTCAGAGGATGAAGCATTTTCGGCATTCTGCAAAGCTTGAAATTTAACGTAAACTACCGATAAGACGTTGATCTAATTTCGGTTCATTTTTTTTGTTTTCCCAAACAAATGTTGAAAAATAGTCCTAATATCGAATTCAGATATTCTTGTCTTAAATGATTTTATTATTAAGATTTAAAGTTCGTTAACTACCAAAAATTGATTTACCTGAACCTAAGTCTTAATTTTGCATCATCAAATTGTTCAATATATTAAAACATAAACAGACAAGTTATGGGTAAAATAGCCGAAAACGTAAAACCTGGTGTAGTAACCGGATCTGACTTACAGTTTATTTTCGAGGTTGCTAAAGAAAACCATTTTGCCATCCCTGCAGTTAACGTAGTGGGTTCATCTTCTGTGAATGCAGTTATGGAAGCTGCCAAAGTAGCAAATGCACCTGTTATGATTCAGTTCTCAAATGGTGGAGCTGTTTTTAATGCCGGTAAAGGATTAAAACTCGAAGGACAGCAAGCAGCCATTTTAGGAGCTGTAGCCGGTGCCAAACACATTCATACTTTGGCCGAAGCTTATGGCGTTCATGTAATTTTACATACCGACCACGCTGCAAAAAAATTATTGCCCTGGATTGACGGCCTGTTGGATGCAAGTGAAAAACACTTTGCTGAAACCGGAAAGCCATTGTTTAGTTCACATATGCTTGACCTGAGTGAAGAGCCTATCAAAGAAAACATTGAGATCAGCAAAAAGTACCTGGAAAGAATGAGTAAAATGGGTATGACTCTCGAAATCGAGTTGGGTATTACCGGTGGTGAAGAAGATGGCGTTGACAATACAGGCGTTGATTCTTCAAAGCTATATACACAACCTGAAGAAGTTTGCTATGCTTACGAAGAGTTAAGTAAAGTTTCTCCAAATTTCACCATTGCTGCTTCTTTCGGTAACGTTCATGGTGTATACAAACCGGGTAACGTTAAGTTGACCCCGAAAATTCTGGACAATTCTCAAAAATACATCGAACAGAAACTCAACCTTCCTGCAAAACCGGTGAACTTTGTATTCCACGGCGGATCAGGTTCTTCTCACGAAGAAATTCGTGAAGCCATTTCGTACGGTGTAATCAAAATGAATATTGATACGGATACGCAATGGGCATATTGGGACGGTATTCGCAAATTTGAAGCGGCCAACCACGATTACCTGCAAGGACAAATCGGTAACCCGGAAGGGGAAGATAAACCAAATAAAAAACATTATGATCCTCGTGTTTGGGTAAGAAAAGCGGAAGAATCATTGATCGCACGTTTACAAATTGCATTTGACGATCTAAATGCTATCAACTCGATTTAAGAATTAGATACTACTTAAAATATAAAAAGCCGTCTTAATAAAACAAGGCGGTTTTTTTATTCAATCAACTGAAGGTAACGATCATAACGGTCAAACACCTGTTTAACATACGTAAATGGCTCTACACCACGCACATATCCATGTTTAATAATTGACTTGTTGTAATTTTCCGGATAGCTGAGTTTGAGCATTGATTCCGCAACATTTCCATCCCAAATATTTGGATTTAGTTTTTCACTTTTTGCTAAAGCGCGAGCATCCACAACGTGACCATAACCGCAATTATATGAAGCCATTGTTAACTTGATTCTATCAATAGTATCAGGCACATCCTCAAATCGATCCCATAAAACTTTGATAACACTTGTAGCTGCTTTCATGCTTTCTTCGGGATTTGACCGATCATCAACACCATATCTTTCTGCGGTTACCGGCATTAATTGCATCAATCCTTTTGCCCCTGCCCAGGACTCCAGCTCGGGATTAAATTTCGATTCCTGATAAACCATAGATGCCAGCAAACGCCAGTCCCAGCCAAGCGTGTCAGCGCTCGCTTGTATTAAATCATCGTATTCGCTAATCCGGTTATTGTTTAAACTGAAATATTCACTGTTTCCTCTTCTTCTGAAGTCTCGCTCGTTTTTAAAGTATTTGTTGTAAATCACATAATACTCCACCCCTTTCTTCATGGTGCCAATCCAATCGTTTAACTCTTCCAGCAACTGATGAGATTGCGGACGAACCGCCCAGGCCATCCGTTGAGAAAAACTGACAGGAACTCTGATATCCAGTTCAGGGTAATATGATGCACTAATACTTGCAATATTGTTATCGGCTACCGTATATTTAATATCACCATTAGCAACCATTTCAATAATCCGATCTGTAGATAAATTGCCAGGCAGAGTATCAATAAGAATAGCTCCGCCAATTTCGTCGCTTAGATTTGAAAGACGATTTATATATGCTGAATTTGCCCGAACAGATACTGTATCTCCAATCAAATCAATAACATCATGAATCAGAGAAGCTTGTAACTCACTCCATTTCAATTTTCTCCAGTTTTCCGGCTTTCTTTGCACCAGTACCTGGTGTGTCAGATACAAGTAATCGGAAAACCCAACCATTTCTTTTCGCTGATTCGTAACGGTTATTCCATGTGCGATCAGGTCGACATCACCATTCAGCAACTTGGTAAACATGGTATCAATATCATTTGAAACCTGAATGTCCAACTCAAGGTCAAGATGTTTTGCAAATCTTTTAAGCAAATCATATTCATAACCCATGGTTTGACCTTTGTATATAAAATAACTTGTGCTGCTATATGAGGTAATGACCCGCAGAACTCCGTCTTTTTTAATATCTTCCAGATCGTGCTTGATTTTCTTCTGTTGTTTTGCTGATCGTTTACCGTTTATTCCACATCCGGAAACTGCAACAATTGTCAGAATTAATAAGATATTAAAGAGGTGTTTTATCATGCAAACAACTATTTTCATTCACATTAATATCTGACAAGGTAAAAAGATTACCTGATAAAAAAATATTGTTAATACCCTTTTTAGGCTCCACTGAACTGAAATTGACTCATAAATAACAGTAAAACTTTGAATTTTTTTTACATGATTTTGTTCAATGTAAGGTTGAATACTATTTTTAAAGAATAAAAATATTCCCCTATCGTATTGATTTTATTATATTTGCAGGCGCTGAAAAATATGACTAAACTGTACTTACATATAATTACCCAATTAATGTTCTTCCTGCTTGTGCTTGGTGTTCTCCGGGTAACGGCTTCTGATGAAAAAATAGATTCTGTTAAAATGGTTTGTGTCGAATTAACAGAAGGCGATAAATTGGTTGATAATTACAATTATCTGGCATCTTTATATGTTAATACCAGGAGTGACAGCTCGCTTTACTATGCCCAAAAAGCATATGATCTGGCAACTAAAATAAATTACGATTACGGAAAAGGAGAAGCACTATTCCAGATCAGTTATTGTTATGATCAATCAGGTGAATGGGATACTGCCATTAAAAACCTCGAAAAAGCCACTATCATATTTAAAAACTTAAAAGATACTACTTATCTGATTGGGTGCACATTAAATATGGGTTTGTTGTATTCGTACGGAACAGACCTGGTTAAGGGTCTTGAATATATTATAGATGCAAAAAACCTGGCAGAAGATTCTAAAGACACTTATGGCTTGCCGGAAGCCTATACCAATATTGGCTGGTATTATGAATACTTGAAAGAATATCGTAGTGCCTATAATTACTATATAAAGGCCCTTAAAATCTCAGAGGAAAATAACGATCTGGATTTTATTTGTATGTTGGATATTAGCCTGGGTTATATAAATATCAAATTACAAAAACTCGATGAGGCACTTGTAAATCTTAAAGACGCGCAAGACTTGCTTCCAAAAATTGAAGATGAACATATTGAAACAGAAATTACACTCCTGTTTGCCACCTATTATATTGAAACAAATCAACTAATTGAAGCAGACGAAGAAATTAAAAAGGCTGAAAAACTTATTGAAAAGCATAATTTTGAACGTCTTCGTCCCGATTTCTATGCCGCAAAAGGGAAACTTCTTCTAAGACAAAACAAATACCGGGAAGCTCTTAAAAACCTGGACATTGCCATTCATTATTGTGAGCAACTAAAAAAATACGACGTTATAAAAGACATTTATTCCGACAAAACAGAAGTGTACGCCAGGCTCGATCAATATGAAATGGCTTACGAAATGCTTCAGTTGGAGAAGCTGTCTGACGAGTTGTTGCAGCCCCATAAAATTGCGCAGGCCCTGGGCGAATTCGAACAAGCCGAGCTACAAAAAGAACAACAAGCTCAGGTACAATTGCAAGAGGAGCTTCAAGCAGAGCAAAACCGAAACAGCAGGTACCGCGAACGGGTTCAACTTCAGGTAACAGCTTTTTCATCTATCACACTTGTTATTATTGTTATTGTTCTGAGTTATTCTGCCATTCTCCGGAAAAAACACGCCTCGGTTCTAAAAAAGAATTACGACACCATAAACAAACAAAAGTTGTTACTCGAAAACAACATTAAAAAATTGGCTGAAGACGAACAAAAACTGAAGCAGTTAAATGCCACCAAAGACAAATTCTTTTCAATTATCGCCCACGATCTTAAAAATCCATTCAATGTGTTGATTGGAATTTCAGATTTAATTCGATCCAATTCAGAATTGAAACACTCGAAGGAATTTGAAGAGTTGGTAGAAGGTATGTTCCAGACTGCCAGGTCGGGATATAACCTCTTGGAAAACTTGCTGGAATGGTCGCGTACACAAACGGACAATATCCAGTTCGATCCAATAGTTTTTAATATTTGCGACGTTTTATCTGCCAATGAAACCATTTTTAAACAAGCGGCTGCAGCTAAAGAAATTGAAATATTCTGGCCTGAAAAAGAGCCAAAGAATACTGTTTATGCTGATTATAATATGGTGAATTTTGTTATTCGTAACTTATTGAATAACGCAGTGAAATTCTCATACAATAGAGGGAAAATAGAAGTCACAATCGAGATAGAAGCTGATCAGCTGGTCTGTGCCATTCGTGATCACGGAATTGGCATGAATGAAGATACACTTGGTAAATTGTTTAAGATTGAATACGCAATCCAACGAGACGGGACCGCCAACGAAAAGGGAACCGGTCTTGGCCTCATTTTATGCAAGGAATTTATTGAAAAGAATGATGGTCAGATTTGGGTTGAAAGTGAAGAAGGTAAAGGAAGCGCCTTCTTTTTCAGGTTACCGTCATTCAACAAGGTATAAGTTACTTTTAATCCAATTATAAATATTTATTATCGTTTTTACAGTTTTGATGTTTAATGGAATAAACATTCGTTAGGTACATTTCCAAAATCTTTACACCTTTGTAAGAAATCATACCAGTACCTACCAGTTAAAACTTATAACATGAAGACTTTTCTTTATCTTTTTTTGATTGCATCATTTACTATCTCCTGTAGCACCAAACAAGAAACCCGCTCGGTTCAAACTTTTCATGAAGGTTGGAAATTCATCAATCAAGATGTGGAAGGAGGTGCATTCCCCGAACTGAATACCAGTAATTGGGAGAATGTTGAAGTACCTCACGATTGGGCAATAAAAGGTCCTTTTGATAAAGAAATTGATAAACAAACAGTTCTGATAGAACAGAATCTTGAAAAAACAGCTTCCGAAAAAACAGGAAGAACAGGAGCCCTGCCATATATTGGAGTGGGTTGGTATAGAAAAACCTTTGAAGCACCCGATTTTCGAAAAGGGAAAAAAGCATTACTCGTTTTTGACGGAGCCATGAGTCAGCCACAGGTTTTTGTAAACGGGGAAAAAGTGGGAGAATGGAAATACGGTTATGCTTATTTCTATTTCGACATTTCTAACTATTTAAAAGATGGTGAGAACCTGCTGGCTGTTCGCCTTGAAAACCCGGGAGAATCATCGCGCTGGTACCCGGGTGCAGGATTGTACAGAAAAGTGCAACTCATTGTAAAAGATGACATCAGTTTTAAACAGTGGGGCACCTTCATTACCACACCATTTGTAAGCGACAGTCTGGCTCAAGTAAACATCAAAACAGACCTTAATGGTGATAATGTTATGCTGGTAACCGAAATTAAGAATGCTGATGGGCAAACAGTGGCTAAGTTTGAGACGAAACAGGCTTTTGGCCATCAACTGGAACAGAACATTCCTGTACCTAATCCAAACAGATGGGACATCGAAACTCCCTATTTATACACCGCCAACATGAAATTATATCGTGGTAGTAAATTAATGGATGAGCAAAATATACGATTCGGAATCAGGAGTGTAGACTACGAGCCAGGAAAAGGATTGATACTCAACGGAAAGGTGACAAAATTTAAGGGTGTTTGTCTTCATCACGATTTAGGTCCGCTGGGAGCCGCTGTAAATAAAGCAGCATTGAAACGTCAGCTTACCATTCTCAAAGACATGGGTTGTAACGCTATTCGTTCTTCGCACAACATGCCGTCATTTGAGCAGCTCGAACTTTGTGATGAAATGGGCTTTCTATTCCTTGCTGAAAGTTTCGATGAATGGAAACGCCCAAAGGTAGAAAATGGATATAATCTCTATTTTGATGATTATGCTGAAAAAGATGTCGTTAATCTGGTTCGGGCGACACGAAATCACCCAAGTATTGTAATGTGGAGTGCTGGTAACGAAGTTCCCGATCAGTGGGGAAACGAAGGGTTGAAGCGTGCATTCTGGCTTCAAAAATTATTTCATCGCGAAGATCCAACCCGCCCGGTAACAATGGGAATGGACCAGGTTGCAAATACGTTGAAAAACGGATTCGGCGCCATTTGGGATGTTCCCGGGTTAAACTATCGACTTCCACTTTATGAAGAAGCTTATGATCGTTTTCCGCAGGGTTTTATCCTGGGTTCAGAAACAGCTTCAACTGTTAGTTCTCGAGGTATATATAAATTCCCGGTAGAAGAACTCAAACAAAAAACATACAACGACGGTCAGTGCTCTTCATACGATTTGGAAGCCTGCTGGTGGTCGAATATTCCTGATGAAGACTTTTACTGGCAAGATAATTTTGACTGGGTGATTGGAGAATTTGTTTGGACAGGCTTTGACTATTTAGGCGAGCCAACTCCTTACGATGAGTATTGGCCATCTCGTAGTTCTTACTTTGGAATATGTGATTTGGCGGGACTTCCGAAAGATCGCTACTATTTATATCGTAGCAGGTGGAACACCAAAGACACCACTCTGCATATTCTTCCTCATTGGAATTGGGAAGGTAGAGAAGGAGAAGTTACCCCAGTGTTTGTTTATACCAATTTTAACTCTGCCGAACTATTTGTAAACGGAAAAAGTCAGGGTATTCAAAAGAAAAATAAAGAAACCTTGCTGAACCGTAATCGCCTTATGTGGATGGATGTAAAATACGAACCTGGAACTATAAAAGTAGTAGCATTCGACGATGCTGGAAATTCCGCAGCTGAGCAAGAAATTCACACTGCCGGTGCACCTCATCATTTGGTGTTGGAGGCCGACCGAAACCAGATCGCTGCTGATGGTAACGATCTGAGTTATGTTACAGTTTCTGTAGTGGATGAAGATGGAAATCTTTGCCCGACAGCCAATAATCAACTGAACTTTAAGGTGAGCGGTAAAAGTAAATTTAAAGTGGTTTGCAACGGTGATGCTACTTCACTGGAAATGTTTGATCTGCCCACAATGAAAACGTTTAGCGGGAAACTTGTTGTAACTGTAGAGTCATTAAAAGAGGCTGGAGACATCACGCTTGAGGTCAGTGGAGAAGGACTTGAAACCGGCACTATCAAACTTCAATCAATTTAAAATCCTCATCATGTTAAAATTTCTGCTTCCCGGATTTTTTCTGATTATTCTGGTTTCTTGCCAATCAACAGATCGATCGAAAAAAGAACTTGGAAATAAACCGAACATTGTTTTTATCCTTGCTGACGACCTGGGATATGGCGATTTAAGTTGTTACGGACAAACTCGTTTCCAAACACCAAATATCGACAATCTGGCTGCAAGCGGAATGTTATTTACCCAACATTATGCCGGATGTACCGTGTGTGCCCCTTCCCGCTCTTCGTTAATGACAGGTCAGACTACAGGACATACTTTTATCAGGGGAAACAAGGAAGTGCAACCGGAAGGGCAGTATCCGCTGGAAACCAATGTTGTAACGATGGCTGAAATGCTGAAAAAAGCCGGTTATGTTAGCGGGGCATTCGGGAAATGGGGACTTGGTTACCCAGGTTCAGAGGGTGATCCGAACATGCAGGGTTTTGATGAATTTTTTGGTTATAACTGTCAACGAATGGGACATAATTACTATCCCTATCATCTTTGGCATAACCAGGAAAAAGTAATACTTGAAGGAAACAACGATTCACTTAAGGGCGAGTACGGTCCCGAAGTCATTCATAAGCATGCAATTCAGTTTCTTGAAGAAAATAAAGACAAACCTTTCTTTATGTATTATCCTTCCATTATTCCACATGCTGAATTATTTGCTCCCGAAGATTATATGGCCAAATACAGAGGAAAATTACTTCCTGAAATATCATATGAAGGAGTGGACAGTGGCAGCGGGTACAAGAATGGAGCATACGGATCACAGCCCGAAGCACACGCTGCATTTGCAGCAATTGTTACTTATCTCGATATGCAGGTGGGTGAAATTATTGCCAAATTGAAAGAACTCCGTATTTACGACAACACCATTATTATTTTCAGCTCCGACAATGGCCCTCATAAGGAAGGAGGTGCCGACCCGGATTACTTCAATTCCAACGGGCCGCTAAAAGGGTATAAACGCGATGTTTATGAAGGAGGCATCCGTGTTCCGATGATAGCGGTGTGGAATGGGAAAATTACCAAAGGCTGTACATCAGATCATATTTCTGCATTTTGGGATGTAATGCCAACCATAGCAGAAATTACCGGAATGCAGGTTCCCGTTAGTATAGATGGAATATCATTTCTTCCTGAATTGCTGGGCAAGAAACAACCAGAACATGAATATCTCTATTGGGAGTTCCATGAACTGGGAGGTAGAAAAGCTTTGCGGAAAGGTGACTGGAAATTGGCAATCAATAATGTTTCCATCCCAGAAAAAACCAGTATTGAATTGTACAATCTGGCTAATGATATTGGGGAAGAAAATAACCTGGCAGATCAATTTCCTGAACGGGGTGAAGAAATGCTTAATTTAATGGATTCGGCTCGGACGGATTCAGAAATTTTCCCATTTTGAAGAATTGAAAAGTTGGAAGCATAATTATACTTACCTTTAACCAAAACAGTAATTTCAATTAAACCTGATAAAATGAAACGAAGAAACTTTATAAAAAATTCGGCAACAGGAGGATTGTTATTGAGTACAATTCCTGGGTTGCTAACAGCCAGTGAAAGTAGAATTTCAAATTCAGCACAGTTCAAGCTAAAATATGCTCCACACTTAAGCATGTTTTCGGAACATGTGGGCACTGACCCAATCGAGAACATCCATTTTATTGCCGATCAGGGTTTTCGCGCTGTTTTTGATAACGGGCTGATGGGCAGAACGCCTGAGATGCAGGAAAAGATTGGCAATGAACTTGCCAGGCTCGGCCTTGATCTGGGTCCGTTTATCGTTTATGCAGATCACAGCGCTAAATACATGGTTACCGATGATCCCGAAGTTAAAAAACTGTTGAAAGACAAAACAACCGAAGCACTGGAGGTACAAAAAAGAACAGGGGCAAAAACCGGGTTGATTACTCCAGGCATTTACGATGAAAAAATGGATTGGGATTACCAAACTTTAAATGTGATTGAAAATATGCGCATTTGTTGTGACATTGCCGGTAAAACCAGCCTGGAGTTGGTTCTGGAACCATTAAATCACCAGGTAGATCACCCAAAACTGTTTCTGACAAAAATGGCGCAGGCTAAAATGATTTGCGCTGCTGTAAATCACCCAAGCTGTAAAATTGTAGATGATATGTATCATCAACAAATAACAGAAGGAAACTTGATCATGAACATGGATTTGTGCTGGGACTACATCGGAGCTTTCCATATCGGAGATAATCCGGGAAGGAAGGAGCCAACTACGGGTGAAATTAATTATCTGAACATTTTTAAACACATTTACGATAAAGGATATAATGGAACGCTTTGCTGCGAGCATGGTAAAAGTAAATCGGGGAAAGCAGGAGAACTCGCATTAATTGAAGCCTATCGAAAAGTAGACGCTTTTGAAATTTAAAACTAACTAAATTGACTATTTAAATATTCCCAGCCCGGAAACCAACTCGAATAATTCATCAAAAATCAAGGCTAAAAGGATTGACCAAATTAATATTCCTGTACTTAAAATAAGCACAAACTTTTTCCGGTTTGAAAAGAATAGCAATCCCAACAACATAGAAGTTATGGGCCCCAGCAACCCCACGGTAACTAAACCCAATCCCCAGGGGCCGTAGTGATTTGCAAATTTTGAAAATCTCCCGGCTTCGCGTTCCATTCTTTTTGCACCATAAAGTTTTAATATCCATTTTCTGAATGTTTCGCCGGCAAAAAAAAGTATTAAGCCCGTAGTTATTGATCCCAGGGCAGTAATTAAACCGGTACAGAAAGGGGTTAATTTTAACCCTATCCCAACAGGAATCCCCTTCCATATTCCACTTACTCCAGCTGCAAAAACGATTATGTATTTTTCAAGTTCATCCAAGAGACATCAATCTTTTGGGAACTCATGTGAAATTGTTCCCTGTCTTAATCCTGACGCAAAATACCAAATTCCCCGGAATTATGTAAACACTTAAAAACAAAAGAGGCAACTCTTTCGAATCCACCTCTTTTAATGCATTTAAGTTTCATTCCTTGGGGTCGGAACTATAAGATTTGTCTTTTTGCTCAAATCGTAAATTCCGAAGTATTTTAAAAGACAGTTCTTAATCTTGATGACAAATCTCATTTATTTCCACTTATTCAAAGCCCTAAATCGTAAATTGATGCTTCAAATGATAAAAACGCATAAAAAAAGCCACTCATTTCATGAGTGGCTTTCGCAGTATAATTTTACTATTAATCAATGATTTTCAACTGTTTTCCAACTTTAGTAAACGCGTCTACCGCCTTATCAATCTGTTCAAAAGAGTGAGCAGCTGATAGCTGAACCCTGATCCTTGCCTTTCCACGAGGCACAACCGGGAATACAAAACCGATGACATAAATGCCCTGTTTTAAAAGTTCATCAGCAAATTTTATAGCCAACGGTTCATCGTATATCATCACCGGTACAATAGCCGTGTTTCCTTTTACCAGGTCAAATCCTGCCGCTTCCATTTTGCTTCTGAAATAATTCGCATTTGACATTGTTTTGGCAGGCAGATCAGCCGATTCGGACAACATGTCAATCACTTTCATGGTTGCACCAACAGTGGCCGGAGCGAGCGTATTTGAAAACAGGTATGGACGTGAACGTTGTCTCAACATTTCAATGATCTCCTTCCGCCCGGAAGTACATCCGCCATTTCCACCTCCCATGGCTTTACCAAAAGTGGTAGTGATAATATCAATCTTACCCAGAACACCAAAATGTTCAGCAGTACCGCGTCCTGTTTTTCCGATATATCCGGTAGCATGAGAATCGTCAACCATCACCAGTGCATCGTACTTTTCAGCCAGAGCTACAATCTCCGGAAGTTTGGCCAAATCGCCATCCATCGAGAAAACACCATCGGTAACAATTAAACGATATTTTAAATTTGCAGCATCTTTCAGGCACTGTTCCAACTCTTCCATGTTTGAATGTTTGTATCTGAAACGTTGCGCCTTACACAAACGAACACCATCAATAATCGATGCGTGGTTCAACTCATCCGAAATAATGGCGGAATCTTCTCCCAGGAGAGGCTCAAACACTCCTCCGTTGGCATCAAATGCTGCTACATATAAAATTGTGTCTTCTGTACCCAGAAAATCTGAAACCTTTTCTTCCAGTTTTTTGTGAATATCCTGAGTTCCACAAATAAAACGAACGGATGAGAGTCCGAATCCCCATTCATTCATAATATTCTGAGCAGCTTTAACTACTTGCGGATTATTGGCAAGCCCCAGGTAATTGTTGGCGCAAAAATTCAATACT
Organism: Draconibacterium sp.; assembly: GCA_035399765.1. GTDB lineage: Bacteria > Bacteroidota > Bacteroidia > Bacteroidales > Prolixibacteraceae > Draconibacterium. Next base: position 38,768 of record DAOPJR010000004.1, read on the forward strand.
GTTTCACCTCCGCCTACTATTATTTCCGAACTTTGCGAACTGGTAATTATCCGTTCTGTTTTGTACAGGCCCTGTTCCTTCAACTCTTCCAGTGTTTGTTGAAGATCCTGTTTCATTTTTCCGTACATCTTTATTCAGATTTTATTAAATTAACTTACACAAAGTAAAAAAATAGCATTCAACTAAACATTGATATATTACAGAAAACCACCCACTAGTTTACATTCCTTCAGTCTCTTTTTCTTCTATCTTTGCAGCGATTTTAAATTTATAATAATGAGCGACAGAAAAGTGCGGGTACGTTTTGCCCCCAGTCCAACCGGCCCGCTTCATATGGGCGGTGTGCGAACAGCTTTGTTTAACTATCTTTTTGCAAAAAAATTTGGCGGTGATTTTATTCTCCGTATTGAAGATACCGACCAAAACCGTTTTGTTCCGGGAGCGGAAGAATACATCATCGAAAGCCTGAACTGGTGTGGTTTGAACCCGGTTGAAGGACCAGGTATCGGTGGAAGTTACGGACCTTATCGTCAGAGTGAAAGGAAGGACCTGTATAAGAAATATGCCAATCAGCTAGTGGAAAATGGCTGGGCTTATTATGCTTTCGATACGCCTGAAGAAATTGATGCACTAAGAACCGAAGCGGAATCGAAAGGCGAAACCTTTTCTTACGGAATTGGAACACGAGAAGAGCTAAACAACTCTCTTCGACTTTCACAAGAAGATGTTCAGCAAAAACTGGATACAGAAGAAGCTTTTGTTATTCGTTTTAAAATGCCTGAAGATACAGATGTAACCGAAGAAGACCTGATCCGGGGAAGCGTAACTTTCAACACAACAAAAAGTCTCGACGATAAAGTGCTTTTTAAATCGGATGGCATGCCAACCTATCATCTTGCCAACGTGGTGGATGATCATTTGATGGATATTACACACGTAATTCGCGGCGAAGAATGGTTGCCTTCGATGCCACTCCATGTTTTGTTGTACCGTGCATTTGGATGGGAAGAAACCAAGCCTCGTTTTGCCCATTTACCACTGATTTTGAAACCGGTAGGAAAAGGTAAACTCAGTAAACGAGATGGAGATAAAATGGGATTCCCTGTTTTTCCTTTGTTGTGGAAAGATCCTGAAACCGGTGATATTTCACGTGGATACCGCGAAGACGGTTATTTTCCTGAAGCTTTTATCAACCTGCTCGCTTTATTGGGTTGGAATTCCGGTACTGAACAGGAATTTTTCTCGCTGGATGAATTGAGCGAATTATTCAGTCTTGACCGAGTGGTGAAGTCAGGATCACGTTTTGATCCGGAAAAGGCAAAATGGTTCAACAAGCATTATTTCCAACAGAAATCGGTAACAGAACTTTCAGAACTTTTTAAACCTGTTTTAAAAGAAAAAGGAATAATTGCTTCGGAAGAAAAAGTCAATGCCGTTGTTGCAGAGATTAAGGAACGTTGCGAGTTTGTTTCCGATCTTTGGGAACAGAGTTCATACTTTTTTGTTGCCCCTGAATCATACGACGAAAAGACCATCAGCAAACGCTGGAAAGATGAAACACCTGAGCAAATCTCGGCTATTCTGGAAGTTTTTAAAACTGTTGATACCTGGAAGGCCGATTCAATTAAAGAAGCTTTTTCAGCTTTTATGAATGAAAAAGGATGGGGATTTGGAGCAATTATGAACCCTTTACGTTTGTGTTTGGTCGGTGGAAATTTAGGTCCGGATCTTTTTGTGATTTGTGAATTACTTGGAAAAGAAGAAAGCATATCAAGGATTAAAACAGCTCTTCAAAAAATTGAATAAACGATCATTTATCACATAAAAAAACCCGGTTAATCCGGGTTTTTTCATTCAATCACTTTTATTTACTTTTTCTTTTTCCTTAAAAGGAAAAATGCTGCCACGGCGATAATCACAACTACTACAATTACAATAACCACAGTGTTGTTTGAGCTACTTGCCGGTTCTGCTGCGCTCACAGGATCCTGAAGGTATGAACTATCCTGGGCACCCAGGTTTTCAATGTAGGTTCCTTCTTCCTGTGCCATTAGCAATGTAGGTAAGCTCATTAGGAATAATCCTATCAATGCAATAATTCTTTTCATCGTATTTAATTTTAATTCAACTTATTATTTAATTTTTCTTCAACTTTTTCAGTCAATGACCTAACAGGACTGTAAAACGGATTTACTTTATTCAATTCCTTTAAAACACTGTTTGCAGCCTCGTAGTTTTGTTGATCATAGAACTTTTGAGCTTCGATCAAGTAAAACGGTTCGTAATACGGATGTATTGTTCGGCCTTTTTTCAGGACAGAATCCAACTCTGCATATTGCGCCTGTGCTAATTTAGCATTTGCCAAATTTACTAATAACCATACATTATTTGGTTCACTTTCAAGTGCATCCTTAATCAAATGTTCACCTTCGTCCCATTTTCGATCTTTGATTTCCTGAATTGCATCCAGGTCCGTTTTATCACCGCGTTTGATTAAAACAACCAACGGATTTCCCTTGTGATAGTATGTTTTTACAATTTTTACCGATTGCCAGGTGTTGTTTTTCAATTGCCAGGGATGAATGTAGTTCACCCCAAAAAGCCCGTAATCCCAGTCAACCGAACTTCTTTCCAGGTAACGTGTATACTGAAATTTGATGTTTGAATATTTTTCAAAATAATTGGGAAGCTGGCAATTCATTGCCACAGTTGCTTTATTATTTCCAATCTCTGAAATCAGGTCATCAGTTGCCTGTTTCATCCCCTCAAAATAATAGTCGTATTCATAATTACTCCAGGCCTTTTTATTTCCGCCTGAAACAGCATTAAAATACACGTAATCAACAGGAAAAGTCTTTGCTTCATGAACAAGCGGAAGTACCATCAAACTGAAAAATAATATGATATAAGGAAGTTTAGATTTGCGTAGCCTAAAAACACCTATCATGTTTTGAAAACCTATTACTGAAAGTACAACCATTACCGGAACAACAAATAACATCTGCCGTATTCCACTGTAAAGATTTGATCCGATTGCAATGACATAAACTATTGGAAAAACTACCATAAAAAGAGCGAACAACTCTAAAAAGAGTTGTTCGCCAGGTTTAGAAAACTTATAGGTTAAAAAGGCTATAAAATATATCAACCCCACAAGTATAAACTCCGGGGTGGAAATCCAAAACCACCGGATCAGGTAACCGGGCGGCAGATTACTGCTCCAAATCACCTCTCCGTAAAAAATTTGTTTGATGCTCACCGCATAATGTTCCATCATTGACAGACTCTGAAGCGGATGCCGAAAAACGTCCTGCAAGGCAAAAGGCCAGAATAGCAGTCCGAGGAAATAACCACCAACCACTATTGTCAAACCCTGGCCCATCAGCCTTACAATACAAGATTTAGTTGAAACAATATATTTAAGTAAAAAAGGCTTCACTACTAACAGAGAAATAATTCCCAAACCCAGATATGCGAACAGTATTAATCCTCCGATTCGTACCGAAATGGTAAAGGCAATTGCCAGCACCAGGAAAATAATATCGCGCCAGCTTTGCTTTGGAAATGATTTAAGAATCCGGATAATAAAAAGAATACCTGCGACATAACCTGTAGCAAATGGAATGTCCTTTAAATTTCCAAATGCCTGGCCAAACAAGCGCGGTGTAAGCAACAACGAAAGAACTACAAGAGCAGATGCCCAGTAAGATTTTGTTAATTCTTTTCCAAGTAAACCACTAAAAAACAGCAATAACCAAAAGAAAAAAGCTCCTGTAAAATGCCTTGTGAGAAATTCATTTTCGATACTGAAAACACGATTGATCAGGGCAGTTAAATTATCTACCGACTGACCGTAATATTTTAAATTGGTAAGCGGAGTGTCCAAACATGAAGCATCTTTCCCTCCAGTAAAATACCAGTTAACCACTTCTTTGGCATGAGGATAATGCAACATTTCATCCACATTCACCGCAGCTTTTGGAGCCAGAAACGCCAGTAGCAAACCAGCCACGATCAAGCTGGCAGCAAACACGTTTCGCGCAGTGAATATTTCAGATACTTTGCTCATTATTTTGTTTTCTTTTCTGTTTCTGTTTTCTCGTACACTTCTTTAACCAGGTAAATCGGTCGTTTCTGCACTTCTTTGTAAATTCTGAAAATATATTCGCCAATCAGCCCAAGGAAAGTAAGTTGCACCGAACCAAAAAAACTGATGGCTAAAAAGGTTGACGACCATCCAAATGGCGCCAATCCTGTGAACTTCGAAACCAGTGTGTAAATAATTGCCAGTAAAAAAATGACAACCCCAAGCAAACCCAGATATAAACAGGCTTTGATTGGCCATTTTGAGAAGGAGTAAATCGCATCAGCTGCAAGAGCATACAACTTTTTACGATCCATTTTGGCCTTTCCTTCTGTACGATCGGGCCTGTCATACAAGACAAATTCGTGTTTAAAACCGATGAAATTCCTAATGCCCGGAAAGTACCGGTTGTGTTCTGAGAATTTTAAAACAGCATCCACTGCTTTTCTATTCAGAAGAGAAAAGTTTCCGGTTTGTTCTACCTGTTTACTTTCTGAAATATTTTTGAAAATTTTATGAAAAACATTGATGTAAAAGCGCTTACCAAACTTCTCGTTCCGTGAATTTCGAACTGCAGAAACAATATCTGCATCACTTTCTTTCAATTTGGAATACAGTGTCGGAATCAGCCCAGGAGGATCCTGTAGGTCGCCATCCATGATCACCACAAAATCTCCGCTAGTATAATCCAAGCCTGCCGTGATAGCCGCCTGCAAACCAAAATTTCGTGAAAGGGAAACTACTTTAATGCTTGTATTTGTCTGCTGTAGCTTGAGTAACTCTGAAAGTGTATCATCAGTACTTCCATCGTCAACACACACTATTTCATAAGATTCACCCATCGCAGTTAATTGCTGGCTGACCTCTTCAATCAGACGCATTACGAGTAAATCTTCGTTATACAGCGGTATGACAACAGAAATCTTCATTCAGTTTTAAGCTTTGTGAGCAGTTCCCGGAACCGGAACCGGAAATTCCATATCAACAGGTCCTAATTCATAAACCGATGGCCCAAGGCGTTCGGTAGAAGTCATCATCTCATCCCATGTAACCTTCTGGCCAGTATAAGCCGATGTCCTTCCCATAATAGCAGTTAACGTGGAAACAGCTGTACGTTCTGCTTCAACAACCGGCTTATTGGTACGAATTGCAGTAACAAGGTGAATGTGCTCCTGAACGTAAGGTGAAACTTTTACAACACCTGTTGACTTGCCGTTTTCGTCTTTCGGATATTCATAAGTCCATTTTACAGATCCATCGAAATTATAAATCGTATTTTTACAGTTGGTATAACCTTCTGTTCCCATGATTACTTCACCCAGTTGGTTTGCACAACCGTCAACCTGACGTGAAAAACTGTGAGATGAAATCCCGTTTCCAAAATCAAAATCAATACTAAAAAAGTCGTATTGATCGCCTGTCAGCCGGTGAGCACGGCCACCAAAGCCAACAGCTTCTTGCGGATGCTTTCCCATAAACCAGTTAATGATATCGATATTGTGCACGTGAGTATCCAGAATATGGTCGCCTGAGAGCCAGCAGAAGTTATTCCAGTTTCGAAGCATGTATTCCATGTCGCTCCATCCTTCTTCGCGGGTACGAAACCAAACATGCGATTGCAGCCAGTAAGCCTTGGCAGATTTCAATTCACCAATGGCGCCCGATGCAACCTGTTTGTAGGTTTCCAGGTAATCGCGCTGATGGCGACGCTGTGTTCCTGTAATTACTGTTAAGCCAAGGTTTTCAGCTTTTTTTGCTGTAGCCATAATTTGACGAGCACCAACCGGATCAACACAAACCGGTTTTTCCAGAAATACATTTTTCTTCGCCTGAATGGCAGCATCAAAATGTTCCGGGCGAAAATGCGGAGGCGTTGCTAATATAACGATGTCGATATCTTGTTCGAGCAGTCGTTTGTATGCGTCAAATCCCCAAAAACAATTTTCTTTTGGTACTTCTACTCGTTGTTTTAACAGTTTATCTCTTGAGTCCCAGACTTTATCCTCGAAAACATCGGCCAATGCAACCAAATGTAGATCGTGACCGGCAGCCAAAAAGTTCAGTGCTGCGCCGGTTCCTCGGTTTCCGCAACCAACCAAACCAGCTTTTAATTTTTTGCCATCGGGCGCCTGATCAAGCAATGGTGGAAATTCATAATCCACTTCTTTTCCTGATTTTGCACAGGAGCTGAGTGCACTAACCCCCATTACACCGGCAGCTCCAATTAATGCCGATCTTTCAAGAAAATTTCTGCGTGATAGTTGATTTTTATTCATCGTTTTTTGTTTTATTTTTCCCATTTGCCAAATCTTCAGGATGGTATTCACAAACGACCCTGAATCCAACATTTTTTTCATCAGAATACCACCAGATACTTTTAGGAATCTGTGGATCAGTAACCAGCCAGTCGACGGTTCTGGTATAATCGCGACGTGCTGCGCGAACATCCTTAGCAGAACTCAAAAATGACCCCCCGCGAACTACATGCTCATTTCCACTTCGCGGTCCACGAGGATTTTTAACAACCCCGGATGGATACTTACCATAAACAGTTGGATCATAATAATCAGCACAGAATTCCGCCACATTCCCCAGCATGTTTTTCAAACCGAACGGGTTAGCTTCAACTTTGGCTGGTTCCTGTGTCCTGTCAGGACTATTCCCTTGCCAGATTACATACTTATCTAATTCTTCTGTATTCACTCCAAATATTTTTTTGAAGAAACCATCTTTTTCAAAATCCTTAGCTGTTCCCTCAAAGAAGTAAGGGGTTTCGTTACCACCGCGGGCTGCATATTCCCATTCGGCTTCGGTTGGTAATCGATACTTTCGTCCGGTAACCTGCGTTAACCACCTGCAATAAGTTTCAGCAGCATGATGACTCATTGTAATAGCTGGACGACTACCTTTTCCCCACCCCTGATCAGGTGCGCCCCATGGAGGAGTTGCTCCCGAAATGGCATCGGTTTCCTGTACTTCAACTGCTTCTTTTCGTCCTTGCGAACTGGTTGCTGTAAAGAAAGCCAGATATTCATCCCACGAGACTTCAATTTCTGCCATCCAAAAGCTATCCACTTCCACTTCCCGAACAGGTCCTTCATCATTTCTGCGATAATCTTCATCTGAAGGACTGCCCATTTTAAATTGTCCACCAGGGATTGCAATCATATTAAATGATACTGCTGTGCCGGGCAGTTTTTCGTTGAAATTTTTAAATGATGTTACAGATGTAAGCTCGTTGAATATTTCCTTCGGATTTGTAACATCTTCCTCTTCCGCAAAAGCATTTGTCTCACCCCGATAATGCCCTACACCGTGGTGACACTGAATACAAGAACTATTTTCGGGATCACGAATATATTTTATATGCTGCTCACTTCCTTTGGAACTTAAAGTAGCAGGAAACATATTTGTGTGACATTTTAAACAACCATCTTCGTAGACAAAGCGTTGTGCGGCTTCAGTTGAGCGTTTTGCTTCCCAGTCAATTTCATCCGGATTCATCGTCATGTATGCATAAAAATCGTGAAACCCATGATAAGCTTTTCGGGTCAAGAATCGTACTGTATTGTCTTCTGCCGGTAAATGGCAATCGACACATTTCACTGATACTCCACTAGATGTATTGTGATGCGGAGACAATCTCCAACTTGCTTCGGCATGCGGATGCACATGACATGAGTTACAAAATTCGTCGGTTGATGTATATTGAACCGTTTTGTTAAACAGCAATAAAAAAAGAATAACACTTAATCCTCCTGCAATAAACAACAGATAGTGTTTTCGTTTGATCATTTTATCAGTCATACTGAAAGCTAATTAGAGCGACAAGTTTACGCGCGCGTAATTAGTTGACTATTAATGCTTAGGGTAACTATGCCTTATTACTATCTTAATTTTGTCTTAATATTTTTCATAAGTGATTGAATAAAAAGACTTTGAAATTTCAATATTTTTACAAAAATTTCTTTCTACAACAAGTTGATTTTATATATTTGAGTTGAAAATAATAGAAAATTAAGTGTTAGATTGACCTTAACAATATATCGTTTGAAAGGAAATACTATAAAAAAAATCACATTAATTCTTAGCATATTGATTGTGTTTATGCAAACAATGGCCAACGATTTTTCTGACCGTACCTTTGTTGTTGCACAAGTTACTCCTTCTGAATATACTTCAACCCGATTTTGGGAATTCATTAATGATAACGATTGGGTTGCTCTGGAACTTGACATTGATAAGGTGCGAGATCAAGCGAACTTGCATAACTCGAACTACCGTTTTGCTGATATCCTGAACAAAATCGAGCACATTCTTGAAGTCAATGAATCAAAAATTCTACCGGTTTTTGTGAATTATTCGGGTAATATCCATTTTCTCGATTCTATCATTAATACATCACCTGTTTCTAACCGGATATTTTTTTTACCACAAGGCGAAACGTGGCCTTCCACCGAGTACCTTGTTCAGGCAAACCGAAGGGCAATCTTTTACGTGAAAGGACAAATTACCAACGAGAGCCGTATTTTGCATTTAATAGACAATTATGCACTTGAAATTTCAGCAAGTCAGATCACACCAAATTCTGTTATTCTTAGCAGTGAATCGAATATAAACAAAGAACTTTTTAAAATCAATGATTTTGAAAATCTCCCCATTGGGAATTTATCTAATCAGCTGCAAATTTTTATGGTTCCAGACTATGTAAACTTTTTACTTGACAGCTGGACTAAATACGGGAAAAAACCCAACTTTATATCAGTGGGAAAAACCATTTATAGCTTCGATTTTATTGATGATCAATTAAATTCTTTTCATCATGTAAAAGGGATTGTTCGTACCACAGGGAAAAATCTGGAACGCGTTTATTGGAGAAATCCGGATATTTTGATCACAGGAGGAAAATTCAGTTTTCCGATCCGCGGAGGAGAAGAAGTAATTTTAACTCCGTATGCACCGGGATATAGCATGACTCCTTCTCAGTTGATCGTAACAACTGAAATGGTGATGCCCGATGAGTTCTCCATTGCAGCCAATCCATTAAATCTGAGTGAAGGTCTGACCGCCGGTTTTCATTTCGACGGGACAATCCACGATATTATTCATCCTGAACAAACTTTTGAAGGAAGTAATTATTCTTTCAGCGAAGATATCGACCGGGGCACTGTACTCAAACTGCCAGAGAATGCAAACATCGTTCTGGGAGACCCCGGACAATATGGTTTCCCAAACAGTAGTTTTACTGTGGCCTGCTATGTAAAATTTACCGATATTCTGGAGTTTGGGGACAATGCTATTTTGGGTAATGATGAACAAGGTTACCGTCGTGGGCTTCATCTGATTCTACGCTCAGGTCATCCATATTTTGGATTGTGGGCTAATGATTATATATCAGATGAAGTATTAAAAAATAATATCTGGTATCATCTTACGTGGCGGTATATTATTGAAACCGGGCAGCAAGCTATTTTCTTAAATGGAAAATACGTCGGTGGCTCCGATGGACACCCACCCTATTCTGGTACCAGTGTATTGCATCTTGGAAGTGCATTATCTGCGGGAGCCAGTTTGCGCGGATACATTGACAACTTATATATTTGGGACCGACCACTTGGTAACGAAGAAGTCAATCGTCTTTCGCTTGATGAAGAAATCCAGATAGTTAGTGAAGAAAAAGACGAAAGACCGTTATCAGGAAATTTATTGGTTTCGATTTTATTTCTTAGTGCAGGGCTACTTCTTTTATTATTAGTCTGGTTTGTTATTAAAAATAAGAAAGCAAAACAACACAATTTTGAAGTTCCCGAAAACCTGGTATCCTCAAAAAATCAAATTCAGCTTTTTGGTGAATTTCGGGCCATTGATAATAATGATGAAGATATTTCTAGCATGTTCACCCCAAAAGTAAAGGAATTGCTCATCTTCACGATGGTTCAATCCTTACGAAACGGACTAGGTGCTTCCATCTCTGAAGTTGATTCCACTCTTTGGGCAGGGATACCATCAAAGAAAGTAGCCAATAACCGTGCGGTTACTTTGAATAAATTACGAAAATTACTTGTACGCTTCAAATCCATTGAAATTATCTCTACCAACGGTTATCTTCAGCTAAAAACAAACGAGCCGTTCTTTTGTGATTATGTTGAGGCTTTTGAATTGTGTCAGATTCGAGAAGGAATGTCGAGACAGCAACTAGAAATATTCTTTTACCGGGTAAAAGAAGGCCGCTTGTTAAAAAGCATTGACTGGCCATGGCTCGACGAAATTCGAGGTTACATAGGCAACCAAGTTATCGACAACCTACTGAAACTGGCATCTTTCTATAAAAAGGAAAACAAACTAAAAGACGTTGAAAGAGTTGCGCAACGCATTCTGGACTACGATGAACTAAGTGAAGAAGCTGTTTACCTGCAAATATGGACTCAGCAAAAAGCAAATAATTCGCACATGGCCAGGTTCCAGTTTGAATCATTTTGCACCAGATACGAAAAAAGTATGGGTGAAAAATTTAGCATGCGTCTTGAGGAGTTCATTCGTTCGTATTCTGAAAAAGTATAAGAAAACCGGCACCAATTGTTTACGTGCCGGTTTTCAATTTATGCAATTACCGGGACTAACTCTACTGAAAAATGGCGCATTATAGGTGCCTCATTCACAATTTTGTACCCGTTTCGTATTGAGTCTCTTCTATCATAAATATTTTTCAAAGCCACAGCAACTACATCCATATGATTATTTGTATAGGTGCGTCGCGGAATAGCCAATCGCAGCATCTCCAGCTTTGGATAACGGTTCTCTTTGGTGACTGGATCACGGTCAGCCAGCAAGGTACCCACTTCCACACCACGAATTCCGGCTTCGAGATACAGTTCAATTGCCAGTGTTTGTGCGATAAACTCCTCTTTGCGAACGTATTTCAGAAATTGTTTGGCATCGATAAATACAGCATGCCCTCCAATTGGTTTTTGGACAGGAATTCCCCAGTCGATCAGTTTATTCCCAAGATAAGCTACTTGTTGAATGCGATTTTCGAGATAATGTTCATTGGTTACCTCGTAAAGGCCCACTGCCAGTGCATTCATATCCCTACCGGCCATTCCTCCATAAGTATTAAAACCTTCGTACATGATATTGAAAACCGAGGCCTGTTTAAAAAGTTCCTCCTGGCGCATGGCAATAAACCCGCCAATATTTACAATGCCATCTTTTTTGCTGCTCATAGTCATAGCATCGGCATAAGAAAACATTTCGACGACTATTTCGCGAACGCTTTTATCTTCATAACCTTTTTCACGACTTTTAATAAACCATGCATTTTCAGCAAAACGAGCCGAATCGAAAACCACCTGTATTCCATATTTTTTTGATAGTTCATGAACTTCTCTCAGGTTTTGCATCGAAACCGGTTGTCCGCCAGAAGTATTGCAGGTGAGAGTTACAATCACCATTGGGATTTCTTCGCGACGATGTGTTTTGTATACTGTTTCCAGTTTCTGAATATCAAGATTTCCTTTAAATGGATGGTAAATTTCGGTATCAAAAGCCTCATCGATGGTACAATCAATGGCCATGGCATCACGAAATTCGATATGCCCCTTAGTGGTGTCAAAATGACTGTTTCCGGGTACAACGTTTCCTTTTCTTACTAAAACAGAAAATAGCACATTCTCAGCTGCTCTTCCTTGATGGGTTGGTAAGAAATATTCAAAACCGAGTAGTTCGCTTATGGCATTTTTCAAGTTGTAGTACGATGATGAACCGGCATAACTTTCGTCACCAGTCATGAGCGCAGCCCATTGGTTATGGCTCATAGCACCGGTTCCACTATCGGTCAGTAAATCAATATAAACCTGCTCACTGCGCAGGTTAAATAAATTATAGCGTGCTTCTTTTATCCAAAGTTCACGTTGCTCGCGTGTGCTACGATAAATGGGCTCCACCATCTTAATTTTATACGACTCCGCAAAGGGAATATCCATAACAATAAATTCAAAAGATTAAAAAATAAGAATGCTCAAGCACTGAAAAGTGTTTGAAATAACGGGGAAATTTGGATTAAGCTTGTGCGAATGCGTCCCTGTTCTTGATATTCAGGAAACTGCGGTTGTGTAGAAATATGGCCATAAAAAACTTGATCATTCAAGTACCATTTTATGCGAAGGTAGTTTCTTTTGGGTATTCAACGAAACGACAAATGTCAGTTTTAGCCAATTTATCGGCAAAAGAAAAAGAAAACGCTATTTTTGCGCCGGATTTAAAAATGAAACAAATGCAAGTACCGGCATTCGAGGCGGTGATTTTTGATATGGATGGTGTGATCACTAAAACAGCCATTACTCATGCAGCAGCATGGAAAAAGATGTTTGATGAATACCTGCAAAAATGGGCAACACTGCATAACGAAATTTTTGTTGAATTTACACAGAACGACTACCTTGCTTATGTTGATGGAAAACCGCGTTACAAAGGAGTAGCTTCTTTTCTCGAATCACGAGATATTCACCTTCCGTTCGGTGATCCGTCGGATAAAGCAGGTGAAGAAACTATCTGCGGGCTGGGAAACCGGAAAAATGATTCTTTTAATGAAGTAATTGCCAGAGACGGAGTGGAAGTGTATGAATCGACTGCCAAACTCCTCGAAGAATTAAAAAATGCCGGAATTAAGCTTGGAGTAGCGTCATCAAGCAACAACTGTGTCACTGTTCTCGAAGCTGTTGATATGCTCAAATTGTTTGGTGCACGTGTAGATGGTGTGGTTTCTGCCGAACTTGGACTTCACGGAAAACCTGAACCCGATATTTTTGCCACTGCCTGCCAGATACTTGGTTCAACTCCTGCAAAATCAATTGTTGTTGAAGATGCTGTTTCTGGTGTTCAGGCCGGCGCTAAAGGAAAATTCGGACTGACTCTTGGCATTGCACGCGAAGACAATGAAAAGGAACTTGCCGAAAACGGGGCCGATTTTGTAGTAACAGATCTTTCTGAAATACATGGAATAAAAGGATTGAATGAGCTTTTTCTGAAAAAGAATTCCTAAGAAATTACCAAACAGCTTTCACACTCTTCTCCAGGAAATCGCGGGTATAATAATCCGAATCTACGATTTCGTCATTCCAAACAACAATATCGAGATCCATTGTTCTTGGACCAAATTTAGGCCCGGTTCTGTCACGTCCCAACTCATCTTCAATGGTTTTAAGCAAAATATTCAATTCCGACTGATCAAGAGTTGTCTCAACCTTTACAGCTCCATTCGTATAATCCGGCTGGTCTTCGATTCCAATAGGTTTTGTTTGAATCATCGGCGACACTTTAATAATAGCCACCTTATTCTGAAGAATATCCAGCATTTTGGTAATGTTAGTGTCCGCATTGATATTGGAACCGATGCCAATGATACAGGTATTCATCGCTTTGCCTCCATTTGCACCGACACTGACTCTGCAAAACGCAATGCATGTGGCTTATCCACTTCCACACGGGCACGAATCACGCGCCCGTCTTCCATGGCCAGATCCAATATTTTTTTGGTAAGCACTTCCAGCAATTTGAATTGCCCGTCCTGTACCAATGCAATTATCTTTTTTGTAATGGTTTTGTAGTCGAAGATCCCATCCGGTTCATCAGCCTCAAGCGCTTCTTCGGGAATATCCGTCTCAATTTCAAGGTTGATTATAACATCCTGCTTGTTTACAAGTTCTTCCGGATTAAATCCAATATAAGTTCTTATCAGCAGATTTTTTACGCGTATTATTGCCATGTTCTATACGTTTTTACCAAGATTTTCTCCACCGTCGGCAAACAAAAGTTGTCCGGTTAGGTGATTGTTATCCAATATATAATCGATGCTTTTCAAAATAGGTTCCACACCACCCGGCTCTTTCATCGGGATTTCTTTTGCCAGATTTTGAAGATACTCATCATCTTTTTCTGCCGGAGCCAGAGTAACACCGGGAGCAATCGCATTCACGCGAATGTCGGGTGCCAATTCCAGAGCAGCCATTTTTGTCAGATCCCAAAGTGCTTTTTTAGATAAAGAATAAGCTGTAAAATTCGATTTATTTGAAGTGATCCGTGTATCCACAAAATTGATAATGTTACCTTTTTTGCATTGGCTGGCAAAATCGCGGATCAGGAAAAAGGGAGCTTTCAGATTCACATTCATTTGTGTATCAAACAATTCTTCCGATGTTTCTTTCAAATAGCTTTTATCAAAAACCGAGGCATTGTTTACCAGCAAATCAAACGGTCCGCTTTCACTTACAATTCCCGGAATCAAACTCTGAACTTCGTAGCTGTTTGCCAGGTTTGCCATTACGGAAGAAAAAAGTTGCCCCGGGTACTTCTCACTCAGTTGCTGTACCAGCATAATCGCCTCTTCAGCTGAATGATTAAAATGAATGATCACATTCCAGCCTTTTTCTGCCAGATGTTCTGCAATCGCTTTTCCGATCCGTTTTGATGCTCCTGTAATCAGTGCCGTTTGATTCATCCTGAAAAGTTATTGAATATTTTGCTAAAAACAGATTTTCATGGCTTTGGTTCATAAAAAAAGGCCCGACAAACGGACCTTCTATTTTGTTGACCTTGTTTTTTATCTATTAAACGAATTCAGTTTACTGAGGTATTTTCCAATGATATCGAATTCCAGATTTACCACACTGCCTTCTTTAAAAGTGTGGAAGTTTGTTATTTCGTGAGTAAACGGAATGATCGCTACCTGAAAAGAATTGTCTTTTGAATTTACCACTGTCAGGCTTACTCCATTCACTGTAACGGAACCTTTTTCAACAGTCATGTAACCTTGTTTGGCTTTATCCAAATCAAAGTTGTATTCAAATGTATAATACCAGCTTCCGTCAGCTTCTTCCACTTTTTTACAAACCGCAGTCTGATCAACATGTCCCTGAACGATATGCCCGTCTAACCGGCCGTTCATCATCATGCTGCGTTCGAGGTTCACTTTCGAACCTGTTTCCAGAAGACCCAGATTCGATTTTAAAAGTGTTTCTTTAATGGCTGTAACTTTATACAGTTTCTTTTCTTTGTCGACCCAAACCACAGTTAAACACACACCGTTGTGTGACAAGCTCTGATCTACTTTTAGCTGATCGGCAAATGAACAGGTAAGTGTGAAATGCACATTTTCCTGGTCTTTTTCAACCTTTGTAACTGTTCCGTATTCTTCAACTATTCCTGAAAACATAATCTGTTAAATTTCAAATTACAAGTATCAAATTTCAATTCGTTTGAATTTTGGTTTTTGAGATTTGGTATTTATTTCAAACTCCATTCCACTCCATCTTTGGTATCCTTTAATTCGAT
>DAOPJR010000004.1:54279-71657 GCA_035399765.1 Draconibacterium sp.
AAATCGATAGTGCTGCGATAATGCGCCTGCAGGATAAAAAAGCGGATCGTCATTGGAGAATACGCTTGTTCGAGCACTTCGTGTTTCCCTGTAAATAATTCTTTAAGCGTAATAAAATTGCCCAGCGAACGTGCCATTTTTTGCCCGTTGATGGTAATCATGTTGTTGTGCATCCAGTAACGAACTGCCGGATGGCCTTTGCTTGCTGTTGATTGTGCAATCTCACACTCGTGGTGAGGGAAAGTGAGATCCATTCCACCTCCATGAATATCAAACTGCTCTCCAAGATATTTGGTACTCATTACCGAACACTCGAGGTGCCAGCCCGGAAAACCTTCGCTCCATTTTGATGGCCAGCGCATAATGTGTTCCGGTGATGCTTTTTTCCACAACGCAAAGTCAAACGAATTTTTCTTTTCTCCCTGCCCGTCCAATTCACGGGTATTGGTTTTTATATCATCGAGATTCCGACCCGATAAGATTCCGTACCGGTATTGTTCGTTATACCTTTCCACATCGAAATAAACCGAACCGTTGGCTTCATAAGCAAAACCGTTATCGAGAATTTCCTGCACCATTTGCTGCTGTTCGATGATGTGTCCTGAAGCACGAGGTTCAATGCTTGGCGGCAATACATTCAGGTTTTCCATATTATGATGAAAGGAATTCATGTATTTCTGAACTACTTCCATCGGTTCAATTTGCTCCAGACGTGCTTTTTTCGAAATCTTGTCTTCTCCTGTTTCTTCCACTTCGTCTTCCAAATGGCCAACGTCGGTGATATTCCGAACATACCGAACCTTGTATCCCATGTGCATCAGGTAGCGATACAACAAATCGAAAGTGATATTCGGGCGGGCATGACCTAAGTGTGAATCGCTGTATACGGTAGGACCACAAACATACAAGCCAACTTTCCCTTCAACAAGTGGTTTAAATTCCTCTTTTTTCCGACTAAGAGTATTATAAATAATCAGTTGATTTCCCATAATATTATCAAATCGAGATAACGCTGCAAAGGTAAGATAAAAGCTCTTTATTGCGACCTTTCGCTGTTTTTAGTGTTATGTGTATTTAATGAATACTAGTTGTTTTCCTCAACTACAGACTCAAGTTCGGTTTCTTCAGTTTGGTCGTCTTTTTTGTTGAAATACCCGCGGTAAAAAATCAGAATTGAAAATATTCCTACGGTTATCGATGAATCGGCTATATTAAAAACCGGGCGGAAAAAAACAAACGGATTGCCTCCAACTACAGGCAACCATTCGGGATAACGTCCTTCGATAAGAGGAAAATAAAACATATCAACTACTCTACCATGTAAAAAGCTGGAGTAACCTCCTTCTTGGGGAAAAAGTGTAGCCACCTGACCGTAACTGTGATTAAAAATCATTCCATAAAAGAGACTGTCGATAATATTACCAATAGCTCCTGCAAAGATGAGTGAGATACACACAATAAAACCCATTGGCACATTTTTCTGCCTTGTTAATTTAAACAGGTACCAACCAATGGCTACTACTGCCAGCATCCGGAATACGCTAAGGAATAACTTTCCATAGTTACCATTAAATTCGAATCCGAAAGCCATCCCGTTATTTTCAACAAAATGAAGGATGAACCAGTCTTTGAATACTACGATTTCGTCGCCAATTGACAAGTGTGTTTTTATCCAGATTTTCAAAATCTGATCGGCGATTAACACAGCAAAAATGATCAACAAGGATTTTACAGTTCTCGACATGACCTTTTTCAAATAAAAATGCTCTCCGAATTTCCATTCAACACGGTTTCGAAGAGCATTTCAACGTTATTCTTCTACTTAATTCTGTCCTTTTTTAGCATCGATACTAAGAGTAGCGTGCGGAACGGCGCGCAATCTTTCTTTCGAAATCAACTTACCTGTTTCACGACAAACTCCGTATGTTTTATTCTCAATTCTAATCAACGCTGCCTGTAAGTGTTGTATGAACTTTTGCTGGCGCTGTGCAAGTTTGCCTGCTTCTTCTTTCGACAAAGTAGCAGCTCCTTCTTCCAGAACCTTAAACGTTGGCGAGGTATCGGAAATATCATTTCCATCGCCCTGAGTGATTGAATTCTTATACATCTCATAATCTTCCTGAGCTTTTTCAAGCTTTTTAATGATTATTTGTTTGAATTCATTCAACTCTTCATCAGTATATCTATTTTTCTCTCCCATAACCGTAAGGTTTTAGTTCATTGCTGATTTTCAAGAAGCCTCTAAAGTAATCAAAAAATCAATAAATTTTCCTGCAGCTTCTCTTTTTACATTATAACTTTTCTACTTGTATTCTTGCCATCACATCCTTGTCAATTTCCACCTCTCCGGCATATTCCGGATCAAGGTTGTCGACCAGTGTGATTGAATCTGCCAGCGTTTGTACGCAAATGTATTCACGGTGGTTCTCAATTGCGTCATTAAATGCGTTGTTTTTCTCAATTACAATCTGAATGCGGTCAATTACCTCAAAATCGCTTTCTTTTCTGAGGTTCTGAATTTTATTGATGAACTCGCGTGCGATGCCTTCCTGCTTCAGTTCTTCCGTTACATTTATGTCGAGTGCAATTGTCATATGACCTTCTGTTGCCACAGTCCATCCCGGAATATCTTCGGTCTGAATTTCCACATCTTCCAAAGTAAGCATCACTTTTTCTTCACCAATTGTCAGTTCATATTCACCACTATTTTCAATACTTGCTATCGTAGCCTGATCAAACTGATTCACTGCCGCAGCAATCTGTTTCATAATCTTGCCGTATTTCGGTCCCAGCGTTTTGAAATTCGGTTTGATCTTTTTCTTGATCACCCCTTCTGTATCGGTTAAGAACTCAACTTCTCTAACGTTCACTTCAGCCAGAATAATATTAGCAACTGCCTCAAATTGTTCTTTAAAATGTGGATTAAGTACCGGTACCATTATTTTAGCCAGTGGCTGACGTACTTTAAGCTTTTCCTTGCGACGAAGTGCCAGTATCATCGACGAAGCACGTTGGGCAATGTCCATCTTTTCTTCCAGTTCCTTGTCGATCAAATCCCCATCATAATTTGGAAAATCTACCAGGTGAACACTTTGGTCGCCTTCTTTTCCGGTTACCTTGTTCAGGTCGGTGAATAATTCGTCGGCATAGAACGGAGCGATCGGCGCCATCAATTTAGCTACTGTCGCCAAACAGGAGTACAAAGTCTGGTAAGCTGAAATTTTATCCTGAGAGTATTCGCCGCCCCAGTAACGTTTACGGCTCAAACGCACAAACCAGTTACTCAAATTCTCGGTCACGAATTCTGAAATGGCACGTCCTGCACGGGTTGGTTCGTAGCTCTCGTAGCTTTCCCCTACTTCTTTAACGAGCGAGTTCAGCAGTGAAATAATCCACCGATCGATTTCCGGACGTTTTTCGATCGGAACTTCGGCTTCAGCGTATTTAAACCCATCAACGTTCGCATACAAGGCAAAGAAGCTATAAGTGTTATAAAGCGTTCCGAAGAACTTGCGTTTCACTTCTTCCACCCCGGAAATGTCAAATTTCAGGTTATCCCAAGGTTGTGCATTGGTGATCATATACCAGCGCAGCGGGTCGGAGCCATAATTTTCGATCGTTTCAAACGGATCAACTGCATTACCCAGACGTTTCGACATTTTCATGCCGTTTTTGTCGAGCACCAGCCCGTTGGAAATAATATTTTTGAATGCCACCGATTCATCAATCATAGTAGCAATTGCATGCAAAGTAAAGAACCAGCCACGAGTCTGGTCAACACCCTCGGCAATAAAATCTGCCGGGAAAACCTCCGGGAATTTTTCTTTCCATTCAAAAGGATAATGACGCTGAGCATAAGGCATTGCTCCCGAATCGAACCAAACGTCGATTAGGTCGGCTTCCCGGAACATTCTCCGTCCGGTTGATGAAACCAAAACAATCGGATCAACATGCGATTTGTGCAGATCAATCTTGTCGTAATTTTCCAGTGAGTTATCGCCTACTACAAAACCTTCAAACGGATTTTCAGGCATAAATCCTGCATCAACCGACTTCTGAATTTCAGTCATCAGCTCTTCCACCGAACCAATGCAGATTTCTTCCTGGGCATCTTCGGTACGCCAGATAGGCAGTGGTGTTCCCCAAAAACGTGAACGGCTGAGGTTCCAGTCAACCAGGTTTTCGAGCCAGTTACCAAAACGGCCAGTTCCGGTTGAAACCGGTTTCCAGTTGATGGTCTTGTTCAGCTCCACCATTTTGTCCTTCACCGCGGTGGATTTAATAAACCACGAATCCAGTGGATAATACAAAACCGGTTTATCGGTACGCCAACAATGCGGGTAACTGTGTACGTGTTTCTCTATTTTGAATGCCTTATTTTCCTGTTTCAACATCACTGAAATGTCGATATCCACTGTCGGATCATCTTCATCCAGTTTATCATCGTATTCGTTTTTTACTGGTCTACCTGCAAATTCATGGTATTTTTCAGTATTCACGTATTTTTCAACAAACTCCGGGTCAAGGTCAATTGTCGGGTAGAAACGTCCTTTTTTATCCACCAGTGCCTGCATTTTTCCATCCGTATCTTTCACCACCAGCGGCGAAATACCATGTTGTTTGGCCACACGGTCGTCGTCAGCACCAAAAGTTGGGGCAATGTGAACAATTCCGGTACCGTCTTCGATGGTCACAAAATCGCCGGTGATGACTTCAAAGGCTTTGCCTTCGGGTTTCACCCATTCAATTAGTTGCTCGTATTGAACACCTTTCAATTCCTCTCCACCATATTCTGCCAGCACTTTATACGGAATATTCTTGTCGCCCGGATTGTAGTCTTCCAAAGCCAGTTCTTCATTTTTTGCAGAGAAATAAACCGGGAAAAGATCTTTTGCCAAAATCAGTGTTACCGGAACACCGGTATATGGATTAAACGAACGAACTTTTACATAATTGATCTTCGGCCCCACACAAAGCGCTGTATTCGATGGCAACGTCCAGGGAGTTGTCGTCCAAGCAAGAAAATACAGGTCAGTATCCACCCCTTGATACAGAAATTCCGAACGTTCATTGCGGATTGCTTTAAACTGTGCAATTGCCGTAGTATCTTTTACATCGCGGTAACAACCTGGCTGGTTCAACTCGTGCGAACTCAAACCTGTCCCGGCAGCTGGCGAGTAGGGCTGAATAGTGTAGCCTTTGTACAACAATCCTTTCTTGTAAATCTGTTTCAATAGCCACCAAACTGTTTCAATGTAACGGTTATCGTAGGTAATATACGGATCGTCCATATTTACCCAGTAGCCCATTTTACGGGTGAGGTCTTCCCACTCGCGGGTATATTTCATAACCTCCTTTTTACAGGCCTGACTGTATTCTTCAACCGAAATCTTTTTACCGATGTCGTCTTTCGTGATTCCCAGTGCTTTTTCAACACTCAATTCCACGGGCAGACCATGAGTATCCCATCCGGCTTTGCGGTGTACACGGTAACCCTGCATGGTTTTGTAACGACAGAAAATATCTTTGATAGCACGCGCCATCACGTGGTGAATGCCAGGCATCCCGTTAGCCGATGGCGGGCCTTCGTAAAATACAAAAGTTGGACGGCCTTCTCTGGTCGTAATACTCTTGTGAAAAGTATCGTCTGCTTCCCAACGCGCCAACACATCTTTGTTGACTTGCGATAAATCTAATTGCTTATATTCCTTGAACTTATTCGTCATAAGAATTCCTTCCTAATCTTCTGATTTTAAAAAATATGCAAATATAGAAAATTTTTCAGGGGCTGAACTTAAAAAAGAGTTTAATGCCAGGCAACCATTTCTTTCTATTAACCATCTGATAAACAAATAACATTTCATTAAAACACATATTATGAAATCTTTTAACAGAGCCATCGTATATTTTAGCGCATTTACTTTATTCGGAATATTCTATTCTTGTAAAGATGATATTTCTTATCACTATTTTATGATTGAAATAGACGAGATTATTGCTCCCGACACCCTGACTTTGAACGAACCTTTTGATATCTACATGAAAGGATTAATTGGGGTTAATGGTTGCTATCAGTTTTCGGAGTTTAAGACTTTAGAAAAGGAAAACGAGCTGGTGATAGAAGCATGGGGAAAAATCAACAAAATTTCGACTATCTGCACTGATCAGATGGTTTATCTTGATAATGAACCACTGAATTACCATATAAAAGAAAGCGGAATCTTTTCAATCAAGGTCAAACAACCAACCGGCAGCTATATTGAGAAAAAAGTTTTCGTTGAATAATGCATTAACTCAGAGGAGAATCAGAATATAAAGATATATATGCTAAGGAACTTCAAATTGATTCTTGATGTAAGCTCTTAAAATACGTAGTTTAAACACCATTATTTAATGAACGTCATTAAAAAAACGGTGTAAAAACACATTAACTACTCAAAAAGCACTAACTTAATATCCACATAATAAACTGATTTACAACAATTAAAAATCAAAAATCTTGAAAAGAGCTCTATCCATATTTCTTTTGCTGTTGTCTTTTTCACAAATAAGTGCACAGTTTTCTGAGAAAAATGCACTCTTTCTCTCCAGTGAAATGTTTGCAGGAAACTACTGGAGCATAAACATGTGTCTGAATTATATTTATAATGAACAATATTCATTTCAGTTGGGAGTTTCTGACATGCTCAGAAAGGCAAAGACTCAACCTGCTGATTTTTCTTCCGGTTTGTTTGGCGTCATCGGAACATTCGGCCTTTCACAGATTCATTTCGACGAAATGCAAAATTACCAGGTATTATTTGGAAGAATTGTTAAACCCAAAGTAAATGGAACTACAAGATTTAATTTAACTGCCGGATTAGCCTATACCGTTATAAACGAACCAACAAACTGGCAACGTGTTGATGATAGCTATGGATTAGGAGCAAACTACACATATGAAATTTCTACGCAAAATACTATCAGCCTGGTAATCAATCCCAAAATTGAATTTCCGTTTACCCGTCTATTTGGATTAACGGTATCTCCGTTGCTACAAATAAATAAGCACAGAACTTTTATAGGAGTTGGAGCCGGATTCATGTTGGGATTGTTAAGGCCCCAAAAAATTTAAAAGAGAAGTAAACGAAGATTCAATATTATTTGCCTTCATAGATTTTGGTTCGGAATTAAACATTGCCTGTTCATCTTCAATTTATTTATATTTTTTGCAGGAGAACATTATCTTCGTGTAAAGATCACAAAAAGCAGAATAACTCATGCTAAATAAATCAAACTAAAACCGATGAAAGTGTTTAAAACAAGATTCCTGATTTATATATTTTTTACTTTATTAATTTCATGTCAGCAGGCTCCACCCGAGTACCGCACCCAAATTGATCTGTCGGGAGAATGGCAATTTGCACTCGATTCTCTGAACGTAGGTGAACATGAAAACTGGTTTTCAAACGACCTTTCTGAAATTGTTCAGTTGCCCGGCACCACCGATGAAAACCAAAAAGGTAGGCTAAACCACGATATAACCACCATGCACTTAAACCGGATTTATATTTACGAAGGAATTGCCTGGTACCGACGGAAAATTACTATTCCTGAAAATTTGAAAGACAAATACCTGCAACTTTTCCTGGAACGTACCAAATCAACTACGATCTGGATAGACGACAAACAAGTTGGAGGCTCGCATCTTTTACAATCCCCTCAGGTTTTTGATGTTTCCAAATTCATGACTCCCGGCGACCACTCTATCACAATCCGTGTTGACAATACATTAGCGCTCACACCTTACGGCAACGTTCATATTTATTCCGACGATACACAAACCAACTGGAATGGCATTCTTGGTGAAATTAAAATTGATGCTTCTTCACCGCTGCACCTAACTAACCTGCAAGTATTTCCTGATGTGAAGAATAAGAAATTTCATGCTGAACTGGAAATAGCAAATCCAGAAAATATTAAACAGGGAATAGTGGAACTATGGTTAACAAGATCCGAAGATGGAAAATCCACGCAACTAAAAACTTTGAAAAAAGATGTTTCTCTTGATTCAAAAATAAACCTGGAATATGAATTGGGTAACGACTGCCAATTATGGGATGAATACCAACATCCTTTATATGAACTTACTGCAGTTGTTTCAGCAGGCAAAGAAAAAGACAGTCGCTCGACAACTTTTGGAATGCGAAATTTTGCTGTTGACAGTACACAATTTTCAATTAACGGAAGAAAAATTTTCCTGCGCGGGAAACATGAAGCAGCTGTTTTCCCCCTCACCGGCCATCCGCCAATGGATATGGAAGGTTGGGAGCGCGTATTCAACATTGCCAAAACATACGGTATTAACCATTATCGTTTTCACTCGTATTGTCCGCCCGAAGCGGCATTTACTGCCGCTGACAAATGTGGAATTTACCTTCAGGCTGAACTCCCTTTTTGGGGAGGACTAGAATCGGACGCAGTGGCAGAAATGTTGCTCAAAGAAGGAAAAGCAATGCTGAAAAGTTATGCCAACCACCCGTCGTTTGTGTTGTTTTCGCATGGTAACGAAATCTGGAGTGGTCACGACAATGTGGAGAAAAACATTATTACTCTGGAAAAATACGACAGCCGACCGCTTTTTACAATGGGTTGCAACAACAATATTGGTTTTGTTTCTCCACGAGAATGTTCCGAATATTATGTGGGAGCACGTACGCCTTATGCATACGATACAATCCTGACACACACCCGACTGACACATGCTTTTGCCGACTCGAAAGATGGAGGCATACTGAATACACAAATTCCTTCCACTACTGTTAACTTTGATTATGCGGTAGAACACATGAATATCCCAATTATCAGTCACGAAATAGGCCAGTACCAGATCTATCCGAATTACAATGAAATAAAAAAGTACACCGGTGTGCTGGAAGCCCGTAACCTGGAAGTTTTCCGCAACCGACTTAAAAAAGTCGGAATGCTGGATGAAGACAGTTTGTTTCAACAGGCTTCCGGACATTGGTCGGCGCTGTGTTACAAAGCCGAAATGGAAGCGGCACTTCGAACCAAAGGTCTGGCTGGATTCCAACTTCTCGACCTACAAGATTTTCCCGGACAGGGAACCGCACTGGTGGGCATACTCGATGCATTTATGGACAGCAAAGGAGTAGTAACACCAGAAAGCTGGAAGCAATCGTGCAACGATGTTGTGCTGTTACCCGAGTTCTCCAAATTCTGCTGGACCAACAATGGAAGCTTTCAATCAAAGATCATGGTCGCTAATTATTCAGCGGCTCCTGTTAATGGTGATGTGAAATGGCAAATAAATCACACTGATGGTACCATTTTCGAAGAAGGAACTTTTTCTTCACTGGAAATACGGAATGAAGGGCTATCAGAAATTGGTTCAATTGAAGTTGCTTTGAACGGAATTCAAAAAGCAGAGCAACTTACATTTAAAGTACAAATTTCAGGAATTGATTACAGCAATGAATATCCTTTATGGGTGTACCCGGCTTCAAATATTATTGAAGTTCCAGCTGATATTTTGGTGACAGAATCGCTCAATCAGGAAGTTCTGAATCAGTTGCAGGCAGGACAAAAAGTATTGTATTTCCCAAAAACCAAAGATATCAAACAAAAAAGTGTTCCGGGATTATTTCCTCCGGAATTCTGGAATTACGAGATGTTTAAACAGATTAGCGAGTCGAATAG
Source organism: Draconibacterium sp. (assembly GCA_035399765.1). GTDB lineage: Bacteria > Bacteroidota > Bacteroidia > Bacteroidales > Prolixibacteraceae > Draconibacterium. The sequence goes on from DAOPJR010000004.1 coordinate 63,979, forward strand.
AAGACCGGTCTCGCCGGGAACACTGGGTATTTTAACCAATCCTGAACACCCTATTTTCAAATATTTTCCAACTGATTTTTATACCGACTGGCAATGGTTTTCAATTGTTAAAGCGAGCAACTCTCTCATCCTCGACGGCACTTCGAAGGATTACCGGCCAATTGTTCAGATAATCGATAACCTGCAACGAAATCAAAAACTGGGAATGATCTTCGAATTTAAAGTGGGTGAAGGAAAATTATTGGTCTGCACTTCACAATTGCGTCAAATTCAGGATAAACCGGAAGCTGTTCAGCTGTATAAGTCGATGATGGATTACATGGGATCAAAAACGTTTAACCCTTCTTATGTTATTGAAGAAAATGATTTGAAAGCTTTGTTTTAGTTGTTTCTACACAAAGAATTAAAAGAAAGACACTAATAATCACAAAGTAAAAAAGGCCCGTTAATTGGGCCTTTCATATTTAATTTCTTACAAAATTATTCTAATTATTCTATTCCAAATTTGTATACACAAACCGAGTAATATTCCTGACCCGGTTCCAGTATTGTTGACGGGAAGTCTGGTTTATTCGGGCTATCCGGATAATGTTGTGTTTCCATACAAAAAGCTCCGCGGAACAGATATAGAACGCCTTCTTTGCCGGTTACAGTACCATTCAGAAAATTACCGGTATAGAACTGCATGCCGGGTTCATTGGTATAAACTTCCATTGTGCGACCTGATTCCGGTTCAACTACTTTGGCAGCAAAAGTAAGTCCCTCCTCGGCTTCGTTAAGCACCCAGTTATGATCGTAACCGTTGCCAAATTTCAATTGTTCAAAATCATCATTTATACGTGCGCCAATTGTTACCGGAGTGCGAAAATCCATAGGTGTTCCTTCTACCGGGGCAATTTCACCAGTGGGAATCAAACCCGCATCCACAGGAGTGTAATAGTCGGCATTTATCTGTACAATATGATCCAAAACGTCTCCGCTTCCGGCTCCTTTCAAGTTAAAGAAAGAGTGGTGAGTCAAGTTCACTGGAGTTGTTTTGTCGGTGGTAGCCCAATATTCTATTTTCAATTCGTTCTCATCAGTAAGTTTGTACTGTACTTTAACGTTCAGGTTTCCCGGATAACCTTCTTCCCCGTCAGGAGAAAGATAAGTCAGAACCAGGGTGTGATTATCAGTCTGATCGGCATCCCAAACTACATTATTGTACCCTTTTATTCCACCGTGCAAGGCATTCGGTCCATTGTTTTGCACAAGTGTATATATGGAATCACCAATGGTAAAATGTCCACCACCAATGCGGTTACCGTAGCGTCCTATCAGCGAACCAAAATATTTTTCAGTGGTTTTCAGGTATTCATTTCCTGTTTTAAACCCAAGAACGATATCACTAAAATCACCATTTCTATCGGGCGTCCAAAGATTCACTACTTTCCCTCCAAAGTTGGTGATTTGAACCAGCATTCCATCCGAATTCGTTAATGTATATAAACCAATTGGCTTTCCGTCTGTCTCAGCTTCAAAATCGCTGGCAGGTATCATTTGCGGAACTTTCTTTTCCGGTCCACAAGAAAACAATAAAAGAAGCATCAGGAAAATAACTGAATTTTTCATAACAAATAAATTGATAGTTTTGATTTGTAAATTTAAGTGTTAATCTGACGCTAGCTACTATTTTAACACAAAAAAACCGCTCACTCCGAGTGGAATTAGCGGTCAAGCGGAATAATAAGTTTACATTCACACAGAAACGATCGTTTCCGGCTTAAAAAATCGTTGTTCAGTTTGCGTTTACCAGAACCTGCTTTTGTATCTCCGTGAGAATGGAAAGTGCCCAAAACAAGATGATGATAAAACCATCAAACCGAAGTATCGTAATATCTTATTTTGTCAAAATTATAGCGCCAACACTGAGTTGAATTCACCTTCAACTACACCGTTCGGAACGGTTTTGTCAGCATCTTCTTCATTTGCCCAGCTTTTGTCGCAAATGAAATAACGGAATTGGTATTCGCTACCGGCATCCAATTTCAGAGTTTGAGTGAAATCGCCGCTTTTTAGTTTCGACATTGGTTCAACATCTTTGCTCCAGCCGTTGAAATCACCAAGAATCTTTACAGTTTCAGCATCCTGTGCTACTTCTTTACTTACTTTAAAAGTTACTTTACAAACTGGTTCGTTTTTCAAATACTGCTTTTTAATACTCATAGTCTTTTTTTTTATCAGATCCTCCTTGTTCTCGTTATCGTGCAATATCGTTGTCATTCAGGATGAAGTTTGATTTTTCAGTAATTCCTCAAACACCAGCGCCTGGTTTCAAGCATAAGTACTGTACGATTCGGTTTAACAAAATCTCTCTGAATCGATTTTATTCCAATTAATTAACAATATAGCTTTAGGGTTCCGGCTTGGGTCCGAGATTTGCTCCAATGGTTTACAAGGTCAAATGTAAAGTATTTAATTTCAGATGTTGATCTCCCATTCGCATAAAATTCAGACAATTAACACTGAATTAAACTTTATAAACGAATTTTACAAAATCTTGCATGAAAGCAGACAAAAAGTCAAAATCTTGTATGATTTACAATATGATTGTTAAAAAACAATTCAATTAACCTTCATTTTCTGGAAAAGCGCTATTTAACTTGTTGTTGTTTTTTTAGCTGACTCACCACTTGCATAAATTCCGCTACTCTTGCCGAATCTACATCATTCTCCCAGTTCCCGTTAAATTTTAATGAGGAACCAACAATGAACGCATCGGCCAGTTTCCAGTACTCATTTAGGTTCTGGACATTAATTCCGGATCCTATCAACACCGGAAGTTTTACTGCTTTATTTACAGCCTGAAGATCTTCAATAGAAGCTTTTTCGCCAGTAGAAGTACCTGTTACAATCACTCCATCCGATAAAAAGAACTCAGCGGCTTTGGCTGTTTCGGCGATTGAAACGTCGGATGAAATACTGTGCGACGAGTGTTTCTTTTTAATGTCGGTGAAAATCTGAATGTGTTCAGCTCCGATTTGTTTTCTAAAACGAAGAAGTTCAGCTGCATCGCTGTTCATCATTCCCTCATCCGCCAGATGCCCAAAAACAAAACCTTCAACACGAATAAACTGGAAGCCTGCAGCAAGCGCTACCGAAAGTGCTTCACGGTTAGCTCCTGCCAGTATCTGTATTCCCAATGGAAGCTGAATTTCTTTTCGGAGTGCAGTTGCAATCGCAGTCATAGTAGATATTACTTCAGGGCCAACTTTTCGGTTTAAATAAGGCCGGTCGTGCATGTTCTCAATCATGATTGCATTGACACCACCTCTTTCCAGAAATTGCGCATCAAGAATTGCCCGCTCCACAATTTCATTCATCTTAAAATGGTTTTGTGGAGTTCCCGGGAGGGCCTGCACATGCACCATCCCAATTATGGTTTTGTTTAATTTCACACCATTTTAATTTGCTTTTAAAATTAAACTGATTTTGTCAAAATCACACCTTGTAAAAGCAATTCTTCTTATCTCTCCTATAATTCCACCGCATAAAACTCATTTCTTTTATCTTTACTCCAAAATTCAAACTATGGCATTCACCGCATTCCGGGATATGAAACCTTTCCCACAATTACTTTTTTCAGCTTTTATTATCCTGGTCAGTTTTCTGATTTTTCTGGTTTTATCTGTGCTAATTGCTCTTCCTTTTTTCGGCCTTGAATCGATTTTGAATATGGCAAACATGAGCAATCTGAGCGATCCCACAAACCTCGCAGTATTGAAGTATTTTCAAACTGTTCAGGCTATTGGAATGTTTATTCTGCCTCCTATAATTATAGCCTACCTCTTCCTGGGAAATATCCCGGAATATTTATATCTGAACAAACCTTTTAATGCTTCCACTTTTCTGCTAATAATTATTTTGATGTTCGTTATGTCTCCGCTTATTAATTTCTTAGGTGAATGGAACAGCAATATGAGCCTGCCAAGCTGGATGTCGGGAATTGAAGATTGGATGAGAAGATCAGAGGACGAGGCAGATGAAATAACAGAAGCATTTCTGAATGTAAAAACCATTCCCGGCCTCTCTTTCAACTTGTTTATGGTTGCTTTTTTGCCCGCTGTTGGTGAAGAGCTATTATTTCGCGGAGTCATTCAGAAAATATTTACCCGGATGACCAAAAACACACACTGGGGAATCTGGATTTCTGCCATACTATTTAGTGCCATGCACATGCAATTTTATGGTTTTATTCCCCGTGTTTTACTTGGTGCATTGTTTGGATACCTGCTGGTATGGAGTGGCACCATGTGGTTGCCAATGTTAGGACATTTTTTAAACAACGGAATTGCCGTAATCGGTATGTTCATGATAAACAATGGCTTAATGAGTGTAGAAGTGGAAGAATACGGGTCAACAGAGAACAGTTATTATGCAGCCATTATCAGTTTACTACTTGTTGTTGTTATACTTTATATGATAAAAAAGGAAAACCGGGGCAACATTCTTCGTGTAGAAAATATGAAATAAAAAAGGATTGAAAATCCGTGAATCGCACGGTTTCTCAATCCTTCAAAATATATTGTTCAACTTTTCTTTTAATCTATCTTCATTTTTACTCCCTGACTTTGCAGCGGATTTTCTTTTAGTTTGAATGAATTACCGGATTTATTCACGTTCACCTCAACCAGTTTCTGATCCGATGGCAGGCAAACATAGCCTTTGGCAGAGATTTCATCGGCAGCAAAAACTTTCAGTTCCAGTTCCGACCAGTCCATATCTTTTGTCGATTGTGCCAATTTAATATGGGGAATTACAGCTCCGTCGCGAACGAGTGCCACCACCGGAATTTCGCCCACCTGAATGTTGTGCCATCCACTATTATATACTTTCCCGGTTTGGTAATCAATCCATTTCCCCGGAGGCAAATAAACATCGCGGCTATCGCCATCCTCAAACATGGGAGCTACCAACATATCAGCACCAAACAGGTATTCATTATCAATCAGCCATGAACCTGCATCTTCAGGAAACTCAACAAACAAAGCCCGCATCATCGGTAACCCTTTTTCAACCGAATATTTCGACTGTGCATAAATGTATGGCATCAGTTTGTATTTCATATTGTCGGCCAGCCGGAATGCATCATTGAAACTTTCGTTGTATTCCCAGGGTTCTTTTGGCGGCGCACCGTGCGTTCTCGAATGTGAGGTCAGCATGCCAAATGGCAACCAGCGACGATACAGGTTTTCGGGTGTTTTATTGACAAAACCTCCGATATCGTGACTCCAGAAAGTGAAACCTGAAAGTCCGAACGACAAGCCAGCACGCAAGGTGGCAGCCATGGCATTGTCGGTATTGGCAGCATCACCACCCCAGTGCAACGGGTAACGCTGGCTTCCGGCCCAGGCTGAGCGTGCCCACATTATCCGGTCGCCGGTCACTTCTTTTGTAATATCGGAAACGGCTTTATTATAACGCAAAGGAAACAGATTGTGCTCGTAGAATCCGGTACGACCTGAAGCATAAATTCCGTTATCCGGGGCAGCTTCACCAAAATCTACTTTAATGGCTCCCACTCCCATATCAAGTAGTCCCTTTAATTTATTTTGATACCATTTTACAGTTTCAGGATTTGAGAAGTCGAGAACAGCATCCTCGTACGGCAGATTTCCTTTATCGTTTTTTACATACAATCCTTTTTCCAGAATTTCAGGGAACAATTCGTTTTTAGGAACGAAATAAGGCAGCTGCCACAAACATATTTTGAAACCTTCATTATCAAGATCCTGAATCATTTTCCCGGCATCATCGAAACGAGAGTCTGAGAATTTATAATCGCAGCGCCAATCGTATTCAAACCAGCCGGTATCGAAATGAATAACATCCGCTGGTATCTTATTTTTTCGCAAAAGATTTGCAACGTTTCTACCATCTGCTTCAGAGAAATACGTAATCCGGCTCATCCACAAACCAAAAGACCACAGTGGCGGCATACTTGCCTTCCCGGTAAGGTTGGTGTATTCATCCAAAATGTCTTTGGGTTCTCCCAGAAAAACAAAAAGGTCGAGTGCCTCATCACCAATCATTAGCGACATAGCAGCATCGTAATTCTTTCCAAAATCACATGTAATGGGCGACGAAGTATGCATAAACATACCATAACCACGACTACTCATAAAAAATGGAATAGGTTTGTACATGGTTTCATTTTGTACACCATTGGCGTCGTCAGTCCACAGAACGACTTTTTGCCCGCGCTTATTTAACTCTTTAAAAGATTCACCGCAACCAAAAATCTTTTCGCCTGCCGAAAGTGAAAAAGTTGCCGACACACTCCGCGAATAATCTGAAGAACGCCGTACAAACGAAAATGGCACTACGGGAGTGTAAGTAGCATCATTATCATTACGATGAAAAGTTTTCGTCAGTAATTTTCCATTAATATCATAAAACTCAATGTGCCAGGGTGAAGTAAGAATTACAACCGATCCGTATTCACTTGAATATTTATGGCCGCCTTCAATCTTTGAATATTTCCAGGTATCCGCTTTCGGGGCAAAACCATTCGCCAGCATGAGTGATTCTTTTTCAGGGGCAACTTCAATACCTGTTTTCATCCGAATCCGAACGGTTTTCGGAGAAATAAACTCCAGACAAAAAGGCATTTTCGGATTTACTTCGTATTCTACTTCCGGAAATTCATTTCCTCCTGTAGGGCGAAGAAAAGCCAGCATATTATTGAACGCCTGCCGGGTTTTGTATATGTTGCGAGTCCATTCTACAGTTCCTTGTGCTGTTTCCGGGTTAAAATCAAGCAGACTGTCGGCAACAAAATAGGTATTCGAAAAATTTCTGAAATCTTCACTGATATCCACTGCCTCGTTAAGGAGAGCCTGATTGGGGGATCCGGACGTTAACGGAAGCTGAGCTTTTGCCGGTTGATACAAGGTTACAGCAAACGCTGCACCAATCATTGTTTTAAGACTGAGGTTAAAAATCTTCATAGTATTATAGGTTTGATTGATTAATTCAAACAAATAACCCATTTAAGGCAAATAACTCCGACAATCATCATTTAATTATCGATGTTAAATGATCCTTCTGCACAGGTTATACTTGTTAAAATTAACAATAAAAAACGAACTTATTGTAAGCTAAACAATAAACCTGGTTGAAGTTTTTATGTAAGTATTAATTGAGCTCGAAAAACAGATCGCGCTGCACAAATTGCGATTTCTTTTCTCCCTCGCCGTGTTTCTCTTCTTCCATTTCAACCGATTCTTCAGGTTCTTCAGCTTTAACTGGCTGCTGCTGTTTTGCCAGTAGTTTCCTTTCTTTCCGGCGAAGCACATACACAATCCCGAATTCTTCTGCCAGTTTCCGTTTTTGTTCCGGAGACATGGTTTCCATTTCAAGATAGGTTTCAATTTCAGTCCAGAACTGAGCAATAAAATCGTTCGTGGTTTTTCGAAGCGTTTGCATTTTTTCGAATGAACGCAGTGTATTTCTTTTCAGGTTTTGTTGAAACATAGCTGCATCATTGAATTCTTCGAGTTTAAATTTTACCAGAGCAATCGACGGACTGTAAATAGCACTACCTCCCTGGCGAACACGGTTTTGCTCCCCATTAACGATGATTTTACCCCATTCCAGTATTTCCTGCTCTGTATTCAAACTTGGTAATTTACCTTCCA
>DAOPJR010000005.1:0-9127 GCA_035399765.1 Draconibacterium sp.
GCTTTCAGGTATTCACGGTTCAGGCGGGCGATGTTGGTAATCGAAATACTTTTCGGGCATTCAACTTCGCATGCTCCAGTGTTGGTGCAACCTCCAAAACCAAGCTCATCCATTTTAGCCACCATGTTCATGGCTCTCGATGCTGCTTCCACTTGTCCTTGTGGCAATTTCGCCAGATGCGAAACTTTTGCCGAAACAAACAACATGGCTGATGAGTTTTTACAAGCTGCCACACAGGCACCGCATCCAATACAAGCTGCTGCATCCATCGCTTCTTCTGCATCATCACGGGCCACTGCAATTGCATTGGCATCCGGAATACCTCCGGTGTTTACCGATACAAAACCTCCTGCCTGAAGAATTTTATCAAACGCAGTACGATCAACAACCAGGTCTTTAATTACGGGGAAAGCGCGCGCACGCCAAGGTTCAACTGTGATGGTTTCACCTTCTTTAAATTTACGCATGTGCAACTGACAGGTAGTAACCTCGGTGTCTGGTCCATGAGGACGTCCGTTAATGTATAGACTGCAAGTTCCACAAATACCTTCACGGCAATCGTGGTCAAAAGCAATCGGATCAATTCCTTTTTCAATCAGGTCATCATTTAAAATATCCATCATTTCGAGGAAAGAGGACCCTTGTGAAATATTGTTGATTACGTAGGTTTCAAATTTACCTTTGGATTTGGCGTTTTTCTGCCTCCAAACTTTTATTTTGAGTTCTTTAAGAATCTTATCTGCCATTTTCTTAAGATTTTAAATTAATTGAATTGAGATGTGATTACTACTTGTAACTACGCTGAGTTAATTTCACGTTCTCAAACACCAAATCTTCTTTGTGCAATACCGGCTCTTTGCCTTCTCCCTTGTACTCCCAGCAGGAAACGTAAGTGAATTTCTCGTCGTTACGTTTTGCTTCTCCTTCTTCGGTAGCTGATTCAATACGGAAATGTCCACCACATGATTCGTTTCTATCCAGTGCATCGCGAGCCATCAGTTCACCAATATCAAAGAAGTCTGCAACACGTCCTGCTTTTTCCAACTCAGGATTCAGGTTATCCAGTTCTCCCGGAATTTTTACATCTTTCCAGAACTCTGCGCGAACTTCCTGAATCTCTTTAATTGCTTTTTCCAATCCTTTAGCATCACGTGCCATTCCAACATATTCCCACATAATATGACCTAATTTTTTGTGGAAATAGTCGACCGATTTCGATCCTTTTATATTGTAAAGCTTTTCAATTCTGTCTTTAACTGCTTTTTCAGCTTCATCGAATTCAGCAGTTTTAACATCCGTTTTTGGAGTCATGATTTCATCAGCCAGGTAATCACCGATCGTGTAAGGCAAAATGAAATATCCATCAGCCAAACCCTGCATCAAAGCTGAAGCTCCCAGACGGTTTGCACCATGATCTGAGAAGTTGGCCTCACCAATCGAATACAGACCCGGAACAGTAGTCATCAGGTTGTAATCCACCCAGGTTCCACCCATTGAATAGTGAATAGCCGGGTAAATCATCATCGGCGCTTTGTACGGATCCACATCTGTAATCTTTTCATACATCTGGAAAAGGTTTCCGTAACGGGCAGCGATCACGTCCTTACCCAAGCGTTCGATGGCATATTTGAAATCGAGGAAAACTGCTTTTCCTTCCGAGTTTACACCATAGCCTTCATCGCAGCGTTCCTTGGCAGCACGCGATGCAACATCACGTGGTACGAGGTTTCCATATGACGGGTATCTTCTTTCGAGATAAAAATCGCGATCCTCATCCGGAATATCGTTCGGATGCATTTCACCTTTTTGAAGTTTTACTGCATCTTCCTTCTTCTTAGGTACCCAAACACGGCCGTCGTTACGCAGTGATTCCGACATTAAAGTCAGTTTTGACTGCTGATCGCCGTGAACAGGAATACAAGTTGGGTGAATTTGCACGAAACAAGGATTCGACATAAACGCTCCTTTTTTGTAACACTGCCATGCAGCCGATCCGTTGCTTCCCATCGCGTTGGTAGAAAGGAAGAAAACGTTTCCATATCCGCCGGTGGCAACCACTACTGCATGTGCTCCAAAACGTTTGATCTCGCCGGTAATCAGGTCACGGGCAATGATTCCACGTGCTTTTCCATTTACCAGAACCACATCCAGCATTTCGTGACGGCTAAACATTTCAACACCACCTTTGGCTATCTGACGATTTAGTGCCTGGTAGGCACCCAGCAACAACTGCTGACCGGTCTGTCCGCGTGCATAAAAAGTACGGCTTACTAATACCCCTCCGAATGAACGGTTGTCGAGCAAGCCGCCATATTCACGACCAAAGGGAACTCCCTGTGCCACGCACTGGTCAATAATATTTGGCGAAACTTCAGCTAACCGGTAAACATTGGCTTCACGGGCACGGTAGTCGCCACCTTTAATCGTATCGTAAAAAAGACGGAATACCGAATCGTTATCATTTTGATAGTTTTTGGCAGCATTGATACCACCTTGTGCCGCTATCGAATGTGCACGACGCGGGCTGTCCTGATAACAAAATGCCTTTACCTTATATCCCAATTCGGCCAGCGAGGCAGCAGCAGAAGCACCACCCAAACCGGTTCCTACTACAATTACTTCGAGTTTACGCTTGTTTGCCGGACTCACAACTTTTATGGCAGCTTTGTGCCTGTTCCACTTTTCGGCCAGTGGCCCTTCCGGAATTTTACTATTCAATATGCTCATAATTCTTTCCTTTTATTTGTATAATCCGAACATGAAATAAAGTGGAATAACGGCGAATCCAACCGCTACAATCCATGCGTAGATCTGCGCAATTACCTGCCATCTTTTAATCCAGAATTTGTTGTTTAAGCCCAAAGTCTGAAATGATGACCAAAATCCATGAGAGAGATGAAGTCCTAAAAGAATTCCACCAATGATGTATAAAATACACAGGACAGTGCTATTAATGAAAGCTCCGGAAACCAGTGCATACGCGTTTTCCATATGAACGCCACCTACTACCGTTTCTTCCAAAAGCGGATGTCCCGTAAACTTCATTTTAACAAAGAAGTCGATAATGTGAATAACAAGGAAAACAAGTACTAATGCTCCAAGAATCAGCATATTTCTGGAAGCCCAGGTACTGGCACCACTCATGTTCTTTTTTGCATACTTCACCGGGCGTGCTTTCCAATTTTCATATTCCAGGAAAAACGACCAGATAATGTGGATCACAAAACCAAGTCCGAGGATTGGTTCCATAATTTTTATTAACGGGTTAGTTGCCATAAAATGAGCGCCCTGATTGAACAAGTCACCACTGTCATCGAAAATAAGCAACAAGTTCAGGCCCAGGTGGACGGCAATGAAAACCATCAGGAAAATTCCCGACAGACTCATTATAAATTTCCTTCCAATTGAGGCAGTCAAAAATTTACTCATAATATAATCTTATTTTGGTTGTTTCTTTCTCGCAATTTCAGAGAACCACAAAAGTAGATGAACCGCTTTTTATCCCCAAAAAAGAACGCAGAAATTAACTAATTTAAAATGTTTCTACAATGATTTTAAGATAGAAAATAAAGCCACCAACACAAACACCAATCAATCAGATAGTTAAAATAGCAATTATACGTTTTGTATTTTAGCAAAAAATTAACTTAAAGCCCCTTGAAAGCCCTGTACCACTCCCGTAATGAAAAACGATCGCTTAAAGCAATTAATTCTGTTGGGTGCAGATCGTTTTCAACATCGAGTATTTCTACCGAATCAAAAGTGCACTGAACAGCTACTAATTCCCCTTCTTTCAACTTTACAAATCCTTTTATACGGTAAGATTTTGGAGCCCATTTTTCCAGAAATTGTCGGAGTGCCTCCCGGGTAACTTTTCGTGAAGTTTTAATAACCATTGAATTTACATCAGGCCGGGGCATTGCCTGTACATTATCCAAATAATATTTATTGAGAACAGTATTACCCAACTTGAAATCAATATTGCAAAAGACCGATTGTTTGATTTCTGCAAAAGGATTCATTTTTTTAATCTCTTGTTCTATTTGTTCAATACCATCCTTAGCTAAATCTGTTTTATTAATGACAACTACATCTGCCATTCGAAGCTGGTGAGTTACACGTTCTTTCATTAAGCCAACTTTGGAAAAGTTTTGTGCATCAACAATGCAGCAATTCGAAGCCAAATAGATCTTCTCTGATAGCTCACCTGCTGAAATTACTTCTGCGATAGAAGTCGTATCCGACAGTCCGGAAGCCTCAATGATAACAATATCCGGTTGGTGCTCATCGATAAATTTTTCAAGTGAGCGGGTAAAATTGCCCAGTAAACACACACAAAACACCGACCCGTTGTTAATTTCAAGTAATTCAAAATTCTTCCCGGTTTTTTTTAATTCTACACCATCGATGTTAGCCGGCGCAAATTCATTCTGAATGATCCCTACTTTTTGATCAGGAGCCGCCTGTTCAATAATACGTTTCAGAAAAGTAGTTTTGCCACTTCCCAGAAAGCCTGAAACGATATGAAATGGAATTTTTTTCAACACAAATTATTGTTTTTAGGAAAACAAAGATGTCAAGTTTTCGTGTATAAATAAGCTTAAATTCTAACTTTAGCAGGAATTTAAACCAATCCTATGAGTACTTCGTTTTTAATTTTTATTGTTCTATCGGCAGTTGCACTTTTACTGTTTATGGTTCTGAAATTAAAGATCAGCGCCTTTGTATCCTTATTAATCACCGCTATTTATGTTGGAATTGTTTCAGGAATGCCGCTGAAAGATGTTACAACTGCTATTCAGAACGGAATGGCCGGAACATTGGGTTTTGTTGCAACAGTTGTAGGTTTGGGAGCAATTTTTGGTCAAATGCTCGAAAGTTCGGGTGGGGCTGAATCGCTGGCTCATCACCTGGTGAAAAAATTTGGAACCGACCGTGCCACCTGGGCAATGGTAATCACTGGTTTTATTGTCGCAATCCCGGTTTTTTTCGATGTAGGTTTTATCATCCTCGTGCCCATTGTTTACGCTCTTTCGCGCGACACTAAAAAATCGTTGTTGTATTATGGAATTCCGCTGCTGGCCGGTTTGGCCGCCACACATAGTTTTATTCCGCCCACACCCGGTCCGGTAGCCGTAGCAGATATTATAAATGTTCAGTTGGGTTGGGTGATTTTACTTGGTTTAATTGTTGGTTTTCCAACTGCTGTAATTGCCGGACCCGTTTGGGGTAAGTTTATTTCAAAAAAAATCTATTTGGAACCGCCAACTGAATTTTTGATCAACAAAAAACAAACGATTGACACTTCCAAACTTCCCTCCTTTGGATTGATTGCACTTATCATTGCCGTTCCTTTGTTTTTGATTCTGGTGAATACTTTTACCAGTTTAGTGGTTCAAAAAGAAATTGTACAGCAAAGTATCCTGACAGACACAATGGAATTTCTTGGTCATCCGTTTACAGCTCTTATTATCGCTACTCTAATTGCAATTTATTTCTTGGGGATCAAACGCGGATTCGATAAAAAGGAAATACTTGATTTAAGTACCAAAGCACTTGGTCCTGCCGGTATTATTATTCTGATTACCGGCGCCGGCGGAGTTTTAAAACAAGTACTGGTTGACAGCGGCATCGGAAAAATAATGGCTGAATCGATGGCAAATTCTGCGCTTCCCCCTATTTTATTAGCCTGGATACTTGCTGCAATTGTGAGAGTGACACAAGGTTCTTCTACTGTTGCTATGATTACTGCTGCAGGAATAATTGCTCCGGTTCTTTCAGAATTTAACCTAAGCGATCCGCAGCGTGCGCTTGTGGTTCTATCCATTGCTTCTGGGGCCACTATTTTATCACATGTTAACGACAGTGGTTTCTGGCTTGTGGGAAAATATTTCGGAATGAACGAGAAACAAACACTTCAGTCGTGGACAGTGATGGAAACACTGATTGCAGTTTGCGGGCTCATTTTTACCATGCTAACCAGTTTGTTTTTCTAATTTTGCAGAATTTCGACCAAAATATGAAATTCGAATTCAAGCATTTTTCAGAACTGACAACGAACGAACTGTATGATATTTTGCAGCTTCGTTCTGAAATCTTCGTGGTAGAACAGGATTGTATTTATAATGATCTTGATGGTCATGATAAAGACGCCATTCACTTATTTCTGAAAAAAGATGGCAAAATGATTGCCTATTCCCGACTATTAAAACCTGGAAGCCGTTTCAACGATTTCTCGATCGGGAGGGTGGTAGTAAAACAATCGGAACGTGGAACCGGCTTCGGGATTCAAATGATGGAAGAAGCCAAGCGATACATCCTCGAAGAATGGCAGGCAAACAAGATAAAGATAAGTGCTCAAAGTTACCTCCGAAAATTTTACGAAGATATTGGTTTTAAAGTAATTACTGAAGAATACCTGGAAGATGGCATTCCGCATTTCGGGATGTTGTTTGAAAACAAAAGTTAACTAATTCCGAATTTAATCCCACAACTGGGGCATGAAATAAGCCCGGTGAAACGTTCGCTGATGACACTTCGGGCAGATAGCTTTTTTCAGACGGTGTATGTTGGTAAGTTTCAATCTGGATCGGCACGCCGGACAACGAAATTCGCTTTTATGAACAACTTGTTCATCATCAAAAATGGTAACTTCCACTTTATCATGCAGTGTTCTACAGCGTGGGCACTTATAAATCTGGAAGCCAGCTTTTAAATAAAGATTATCACCTCGTTCAGCCAATTTCTTAAGAACTTCGTGTGTTTTATAATGAAAGATTTGTTTAGGCTGCTTCACATAATCCGTTAAATTTTGCGAGTGTACCATAAATCCATGACCCTGGTTAAAATTCTCGGAATAACCACAATGGTCGCAACGATATGAATAAGCATGCCCCATAAACAGATGATTTCTTTAAAAATAACCAAATTCCGCCTGATTTAAAATGCTTTATGTTGTAAAGTATTGCATTTCCATTCAATTCTTTATTAAAACAAAATACTGGGATTATTTGTCTAATTATCAAATCATAAAAATAAGATACCATGAAAACAGTATTTTCTCTTTTCGTATTAATGACTTGGTTCGTCTTAACTTCATTCTCCCAGGAATTAAAAATTGGCGATAAAGCTCCCGAATTCCAGGCAAAAGCAGACGACGGAAGCACTTTCGATTTGAAGAATTATATCGGTGATAAATTTATTGTTGTGTATTTCTATCCGGCAGCAATGACAGGTGGTTGCACGAAGCAAGCCTGTACTTACCGTGATTTTAAAACACAAATAAATTCGGCTGATGCCATGGTTGTTGGAGTAAGTGGCGACAGTGTTGAAGGATTGAAACTCTTTAAGAAAGCAAACGATTTAAATTTCCCTTTACTCTCAGATGAATCAGGAGCAGTTGCTCAAAAGTATGGAGTCCCGGTGCGCGATGGCGGATCGATTTCACGCGAGGTTGACGGCCACGATTACGAACTGGTTCGGGGTGTTACTGCCAGCCGTTGGACTTTTATTATTGGCAAAAACGGAAATATTGTTTACAAAAACACGGAGGTTGATGCAGCAAATGATCCCAAGGAAATTTTGGACTTTATCAAAAACAATTCTTAAATTGCATTGAATTTACAAACCCATTAAAGAATGTGATTATGAGAATATTACTACGCTTTGGATTGCCCGTCCTTTTACTTATGATTGTATCCCTTTCGAACTCATACGCCCAGGCTCAAACCGTTGATAACTTTGATGTTAAGTTAGAACTTACTGTAAAACAAACCGGAGAAGTATATACTATCACCGATGGTATTGAAAGGATTACAATTAGTTCATCGGGTGTTTACAACAAAACAGTAACTTTTCAGCTCGATCCGGATGATCCTTTCTTGGTATTTGCTAATCCATATGCCTATATCAGCATAAAATTGTGGGCTGATTTAGATGGTGATGGAATAGATGATATCAAATTAAAAGATAAACATGCAGTTATCACTCCTAGTGGAATTGTGAAACTCAATTTTCATTACAACGAAAAATAACGCTGCGAAATACAGATTTAATAAAAGGAGCAAAATTGCTCCTTTTTTATGCTCAGAACTTATCTAAAAAGTATATTTACG
Organism: Draconibacterium sp.; assembly: GCA_035399765.1. GTDB lineage: Bacteria > Bacteroidota > Bacteroidia > Bacteroidales > Prolixibacteraceae > Draconibacterium. Next base: position 8,115 of record DAOPJR010000005.1, read on the forward strand.
CAAAATTTTAGTTTTGGAAACTACTGCGTTTCTGAAATATTTTGAGGGGCATACCGGTTATTCTGATGTAGCCAAAAAAGTGGCTGCCCCCCCGGGTGAAAAAATTCACCTGCACGGTCTTATTGGCTCTGCCAAAACCATTTTGTTATCACACCTTTTTTCAAAGAGCAATAAAAATTTTGTAATCCTGTTAAACGACAGGGAAGAAGCTGCCTATTTTTTTGATGATCTGAATCATCTTGGGCTGGAAGAAAACACCTTGTTTTTTCCTTCATCTTACAAACGCTCAATACAATACGATCAGCCTGAACAGGAAAATATCGTTCAGCGTACTGAAGTATTGAATCTGGTTTCAAAACAGGAAAAACCATACCTGATTGTATCCTATCCGGAAGCTCTGATTGAAAAAGTAATCTCAAATTCCAGCCTCGAGAGTAATACGCTTCAGGTAAAAACTAGCGACAAAATATCCATTGAATTTATAAATGAATTTTTATATGAATATGGGTTTGAGCGCGTGGATTTTGTTTATGAACCGGGGCAGTTTTCGATACGCGGAAGTATTGTCGATGTATTTTCATTTTCGCATGAAGATCCATACCGCCTTGACTTTTTCGGCGATGAAATTGAATCGATAAGAAGTTTCGATATCGATAATCAATTATCAAAAACACGATTTGATAAAATTACAATCGTACCCAATATTCAGCATGAACGTGTGGAGGGGACCCGAATTTCTTTCACGGAGTTTATTGGTGAATCTACTATCTGGTTTGGAAATAACCTGAACCAGTTTTTCGACCGTGTTTCTGAAATCTATCGTCAAACACTGATTTCAAACGAAAGTGATCATTTTTCGGAAATGATTATTTTGGGAAATGATCTGTTAAAAGATTTATTGACCAGAACCGTTTTTGACTTCGGTTTCGATTTGGCATTTGATCCTGACAGTCAAATTAACTTTTCAACTTCTGCCCAACCTGTATTCAATAAGAACTTTGATTTACTGGGAA
>DAOPJR010000005.1:9227-16142 GCA_035399765.1 Draconibacterium sp.
CTGAATAAATTACATCCGGGCGATTATGTGGTGCACATCGACCACGGTATCGGCAAATTTGCCGGCCTGGCAAAAATGGAAGTGAACGGCAAAATCCAGGAAGCCATTCGTTTGGTTTATCGCGATAATGATTCGCTGTTGGTTAGTATCCATTCCTTGCATCGTATTTCGAAATACAAAGGAAAAGATGGGGCAGAACCCAAAATAAACAAGCTGGGAACCGGTGCGTGGCAGAATATGAAGAACCGTACCAAAGCGAAGGTAAAGGACATTGCCAAAGAATTGATTGCCTTATATGCCCAGCGCCGTGCTGAAAAAGGTTACGCGTTTTCTCCTGATTCTTATTTGCAAACAGAACTGGAGGCCTCGTTTATTTATGAAGATACTCCCGACCAGGAAAAAGCAACTGCTGCTGTAAAAACCGATATGGAAAAAACCATTCCAATGGACCGGCTGGTGTGTGGCGATGTTGGATTTGGAAAAACCGAAGTGGCGATTCGTGCAGCGTTTAAAGCAGTTTCTGACAGTAAACAGGTTGCTGTTCTGGTTCCGACAACAATTCTGGCACTTCAGCACTATAAAACATTCTCAGAACGACTGAGTGATTTTCCGGTTCGAATTGAATATGTCAGCCGCTTGAAATCAACTGCAGAAATTAAAGCTGTTTTAAAAGATGTGGCGGAAGGAAAAGTTGATATAATTATTGGCACGCATCGCTTGGTTAGCAAGGATGTCAAGTTTAAAGACATCGGGCTTCTTATTGTGGATGAAGAGCAAAAGTTTGGCGTTTCGGTAAAAGAGAAACTCAAACAAATAAAAGTGAATGTGGACACGCTCACTCTCACGGCAACACCAATCCCACGAACGCTTCAGTTTTCACTTATGGGTGCCCGTGATCTTTCGATTATTCAAACTCCGCCACCCAACCGTTATCCGATTGTTACCGAAGTTCATGGTTTTAACGAACAGATCATTCGCGAAGCGATACTGTACGAACTTGATCGGAACGGGCAAGTATTTATTATTCATAACCGGGTTCAGAATATTTATGAAGTGGAGGATGCGGTCAAAAGAATTGTTCCAGGCGTAAAAACTGTAGTCGGACACGGTCAGATGGAAGGGCCAAAACTGGAAAAAGTAATGCTCGACTTCATCAACGGAAAGTTTGATGTGCTGATTGCTACTACCATAATCGAATCCGGTCTTGATATTCCAAATGCAAATACGATCATTATTAACAATGCTCAGAATTTTGGATTGAGTGATTTGCATCAGTTGCGTGGCCGGGTTGGACGATCGAATAAAAAAGCATTTTGCTTCCTTATTACACCTCCTCTTTCCTCTGTAAGTCCCGAAGCACGACGCCGGATTCAGGCTATTGAGCAATTTTCAGAATTGGGCAGTGGATTCAATATTGCTATGCAGGACCTTGATATCCGTGGAGCCGGGAATATGTTGGGAGCTGAACAGAGTGGTTTTATTGCCGATATTGGTTTCGAGACCTATCATCGTATTCTGAATGAAGCCATTCAGGAGTTGAAACAGGAAGAATTCAGTGACCTTTTTGCAGAAGAAGAGAAGGATCAGTCACAAGCTTTCCTGAAATTAAAATATGTGAATGATTGCACCATCGACACAGATATGGAATTACTATTCCCCGACAGTTATATTCCCGGAAACGCTGAACGCATGCTGCTGTACCGCGAACTGGATAATATTGAAACAAAGGAGGAGCTGGATCTTTACCAAAAAGGTCTGGAAGATCGCTTTGGGAAACTTCCACCTGAAAGTCGTGAATTATTGGATATTTTACCTCTTCGCTGGAATGCTATTCTTTTAGGCATGGAAAAAATTATTCTTAAAAACGGGTCGATGATATGCTATTTTGTGTCCGACCAGCACTCTCGGTTTTACCAATCCGATGCTTTTGTAAAAATTGTTCAATACGTACAAAAAGGGAAAATAAAGGGAAAAATGAAAGAATCAAATGGTAAATTGATCCTGAGTTTTACAGATGTTCCTAATGTTGAAACAGCCCATTATATTCTTTCCGATTTTATCAATCAGATCAAATAAAACACTACTATTCTCAACAGTTAGATGTTCATAGAAAAAAAATAAATTCTTCCCGGGCACTTGTTTCAATCAGAAAAATAAAGCTATCTTACTGCCAAACAAAAAGATAGACACACAATGAAACATTTGACTTTTCAAACATTCTGTGCATTGTGCATGGTAATGTTCTTATTTTCCTCTTGCGAGAGGGAAATTGAAATTCCCGAATCGACCCCAGTTGATGAGCCCCTTCAATTAAAGAGCGCCAACGTACGAAAAGATTTTATGGTAATTTCCAACACTGAATCTTTAACCAACGAGTTGCTATCAAGGCTTGAAACATACGGAAAGGTCATTCGTACGATACCTGAAATTGGTGTTGCTGTTGTTCGCACGATTAATGTAAATTTCGAAGATGAAGTAGCCAAATTCCCGGAAGTAAAAGGTATAGTTCCCGACTTAAAAGCAAAATGGATCAACGAACCGGTAATGAAAGTAGAAGCGAATATTGGAGACGGTGATCCGGGATTAACCTTACAATGGGGATTAAAAGCCATTCATGCCCGAGAAGCCTGGAATGCAGGATATACCGGGAAAGGGGTAAAGGTATTCATCCTTGATGGCGGAATCGATCCTAATCATCCCGATCTGATTCCGAATTTAAATACCGACCTGAGCACTTCTTTTGTTTCAGGAGAAGATTTTACCGATGCAATAGATGGACATGGTACTCACGTTGCTGGAATTATTGCCGCAGCGGAGGGCGGAGGTGCTGTGATTGGAGTTGCACCCCGTGCTGAGATTGTGATGGTTAAAGTATTGTCTTCTGCAACTGGGTCCGGTTCCTTTAGTGATATTAATGCAGGAATAATTTATGCTGCGAAAAAGGGAGCTGATATTATAAACATGAGCTTGGGAGCTACATTAAATAAAAACGGATTCTTTCTTGATGAGAATGGCGAATTGCAAAAAGTCCCGGCCATTTATATTCAGTATTGGATACTCGCTCAAAAACGGGCTATCGACTTTGCTATGAAACGTGGTAGTTTAGTGATAACTTCTGCGGGCAATAATTATATGAATGCTGATGGAAACGGGTCACTGTTCGTTATTCCAGCTGATTTTGAAAATGTGATTGCAGTTTCTGCAACTGCTCCCAGATTTTGGTATCATGATATCAATTCTTATTTAGATTATCCGGCAAGCTATTCAAACACAGGAAGATCGTTAATAAGCCTCGCTGCCCCGGGAGGAGATAACCTCTTTTATCCTCAGGAGGGGTGGCAATACGATATGGTACTAAGCACCTATCTTAACGGATCGTTTGCATGGTCGGCCGGAACAAGTATGGCTTCGCCATTTGTTGCGGGAGTGGCAGCTTTGATTGTGGATAAATACGATGGAAAAATTACTCCCAAAGAGATTACCAAAAAACTTTACAAAACTGCGGATCAAATTGAAACCAATGGACGTTCGGTTTTGTACGGACATGGCCGTGTTAATGCGTTCAGTGCTGTAACAGAATAAATGAATTGGTGATAGGTTGCAAATCCTCTGTGTTGATATAGTTCAGAGAAATTTATATGCAGATAAATAAACATTTAATACCAAAAACTGACACCATTCCGTTTATTCAAATAGTATCATATTAAATACTTTTTTAATTTGCAGCCACATAAATATTTTAATTATGAAACAAATACAGAAAATTGGACAACTAATTCTATTCGTTCTTATTCTTTTGGGAGTTAACTCCTGTGATAAAAACGATAACATTGCGGCTTTTGAAGTTTTTGGAGATGTAATGATCATCAAACGGATGGATGGCGAACAGAGCAAGTTTGCACGAAGCTATTTCGCATATGGAAATTATCCCATGTCTTCAGCAAGTGTTTCACTACCGGAAGATGGAACAATTACTTTAACAAGCCCCGATGAAACATTGCGTACCTATGTAAAACAGCCTTCGCTTGCTGACTTTGGCAACGAACCTCCCATTACAGGTACTTTTAATTTTACAGTAGTAAACGAAGGTATTGAACACACTGTTTCGGATGAGCTTACATTCAATAATCTTCCTTACGCCAATATTACACGTGCTGAATATTCAGATGGAGTAATAATGGTGGGATGGGAACCGGTAGAAGGAGCAGATAATTACCTGGTTAGATTGGTAAATGACAATTACGAAACAGTTTTTACGGGTTATCTGGTTAATGCCAGTGTAACAGTCTACCAAATAGCTGCTACTAACGGAGTAATGGAATTAACACCGGAAAATGGTGTAACATATACTGTTGAGGTCAATACTTTTGATTACGAAGAAGGCGCAACATCTAAAAATTCAGATTATAATGTGAATGAAATTTCAGTTGCCACAACAAATGTTGTTTGGGGAGAATAATAGATTCATAAAAATATTTAATAACCATCTGTATTACAGGTGGTTTTTTAATGCTAAAAAATCTATTACTATTTTTTTAGTAATTTTACCATTAAAATAGTTGCATGTGAGCAACAACATTACTAGATTTGTAGTAGTAAATATTTTGCAAAATGAAATCACTAACAAAAGCTGAAGAACAAATAATGCAAATCCTTTGGGAATTAAATGAAGGAGTTGTAAAAGACGTAGTTGAAAAATTTGATGAACCTCGTCCTGCCTACACAACAGTAGCGACAGTCTTGAAGGTTCTTGAGAAAAAGGGATTTGTCGCCAGTAAAAAAGTTGGAAATGTAAATCTTTTTATTCCTGAAATGAGTAAACAGGATTATACAAAAATTCAGTTTGGTTCTTTGCTAAAGAATTACTTTAATGGTTCTTTCCCTAAAATGGCTACGTTTTTCGCCCGCGAAAACAATTTAAGTCTGGAAGAGCTGGAGGAAATGTTGAAGATTACTGAACAAGAGATAAAAAAAGAAAAAGAAGAAAAACCATGGAAGCGCTATTAATCTACCTGGTAAATGCCTCCTCCGGAATAGCACTATTTTATATTGTTTACTGGCTGTTTCTAAGAAAAGAAACCTTTCATGTAGCAAATCGTTGGTATTTATTTGTAGCATTATTTTCCGCAATTGTGTTGCCGATATTTCCTATCCGATATGCAGTGATAATGGAAAGTTCTGCCTCAGTATCGGCTATTCGGACCATTACCGACACCTTTAAAAATATTCCAACAGCCAATTCAGAAACAATTAATTCAAATGGCTTTGGTTGGGAACAAGCATTATTCCTTGTTTATATAACCGGAGCCGGCATATTCTTGCTTCGCTTACTGGTACAAAGTTTCATTCTTATTCATTTAATGATCAAACACCGTATCAAATTACTAGATGATGTACGAGTTGTCGAAAACGAAAAATATGGGCTTCCCTTTTCGTTTTTCAATATCGTTTTTATAAATCCGAAATTTCATACACAGGACGACCTGCCGGAAATTCTGGCTCACGAAAAAGTGCACATTCGTGAGAATCACTGGTTCGACCTGCTTTTTATAGAACTGTTAACAGTCATCTTTTGGTTCAACCCATTTATTTGGTTCTTTGAACGATCAATTAAACAAAACCATGAGTATCTGGCCGACAAAGGTGTTCTTGCGCAGGGACACACTTTAGGCCGCTACCAGGCTTTATTATTAAACCAGTTAATGGGCATGCAGATTATTGGGGTTACCAACAACCTGAATTTTGCTCTTAACGCAAATAGATTAAAAATGATGACGAAAAAGAAAACATCCCGCCTACGTGGGGTAAAATTTGTATGGGCGTTGCCCGTACTTGCGCTACTATTATTTGCTTTTGCCGAGCCTGATTACACCTCTTCAAAAAAGAGTAATAATTCATTAGTGGCTGAAGCATATCTCACTAATGCTGAAAAAACGGTCAAACTTATGGGACTTGTTTTAGATACAAACGGAGAACCACTTCCCGGAACTTCTGTTGTTGTAAAAGGAGGAACAGTTGGCACCGTATCCAATTTGGACGGCACCTTTTCTCTTGATGTGGCCGAAAATAGCAGTATAGTTCTTTCGTTTGTTGGAAAGAAAACCATTGTTGATTCCTATTCAAAGATCATTAACGAACCGCAAAACAATGGCACCTATACCAGAAAATACAAAATGGAAGATGCTGTACAGGTTATATTTAACCGGAACTATACGGGTGAACAACAGGTACCACCACCTCCTCCGCCGCCGGCAGATAAGATTAAGAAGGATAAAGCAGTTGATCAACAAACGCCACCGTCACCGCCACCTTCAAAAACAAAAGGTACTGAAGAAATATTTTATATAGTTGAAGATATGCCACAGTACCCCGGTGGTTTAGAGGCATTGCAAGACTACGTTTCTAAAATGCAACAAAAAATTGCACAGTCAAAAGGCGTAAAAGGAAAAGCTTCTGTATCTTTTACGGTTAACGCAAAAGGAAAAGTAACTGACATTAAAGTGGTAGAAAAAGATAACGATGATGCAGCAAAAGGAGCCGTAATACTGGCTTCTGAAATGCCCGACTGGAAACCGGGAACACAGCGGGGAAAAGCCGTTTCGGTAAAATACCTACTTCCGGTAGAATTCAAATAAAACAGAAAACTATCTTATTTGATTTACCCGCTTTTCTTCATTGAAGAGCGGGTATTTTTTTAGTAACTTGTCGTCACAAAATTCCAAAAATAATGAACAAACTATACTTCGAAACTAATCGCGATTGGGAGAATTGGCTCGAAAATAACCATAACACAGAAAACGAACTGTGGCTTATTTATTATAAAAAGCATACCGGAAAAGCCTGCATTTCATATGAAGAATCCGTTCAAACGGCACTTTGCTTTGGTTGGATAGACAGCATAATCAAAAAATTGGA
>DAOPJR010000005.1:16242-25400 GCA_035399765.1 Draconibacterium sp.
ATAAAAGCCTGGTGAACCAGGTACAAGGGCCAGCTTTCACCAATTTTGCCTTCCGGTTTTTCTGTTGGCCTTGGTTTGGCAAAAACACCTGCAATTTTTAAAAAGGTTGGAATCGCAAACAGAACGATAGCAAGAGAATATCCAGCTGCCCCGCTTATGATCAACCATGCAACCATTGCATATTGCAAAACCCATAGAATAATTGTTGATATCCTGGAATTTCTTTCTCCCAATAAGACCGGTAAAGTGTATACTTTCTTTTTTCGGTCTTCCGGCGATTTATCAATGTGTTTTCCAAACAGTACAGAAGTTGGTCCCAAAGAATAAATCAACCCAATAATGGCAACAGGCCAGCTCCATTCTCCTCCGCTTGTAACATAATAGGTTCCTCCTACCATTAAAGGTCCCCAAACTAGGATCACTGTTAACTCTCCCAGTCCGATATATTTTAAAGGCCAGGTATAAAACAAAAGGAAAAATAATCCAGCCAACATCAAATACAAAGTTCCGATTCCGGTCTGTGCAATCAGAAAAGCTCCGCTGGCCAGAGCTATCAGTAATGTAACAGAAATGTATCGCAACATAGCCCCCTTGCTTAGCAGCCCATGTTCCACGGTTTGCGGACCATATAACGATCGATAATAATTTCCTTTATCCACCCCTTTTGATGAATCCACCAGGTCGTTAAGTAAATTATTGGAAGCATGCGCAAAAACAAGTCCGATCATAGCTGCCAAAAAATTAAAAACATGAAAAGTACCTGCCGTTAAAGCCATGATTCCGCCAATAGCTGCGGCCAAAGCTGTCATAACAAATACGGCGGAACGTGTGGCTATTAGCCACTTTGAAATGATATCGAGACTCAGCCATTCCTCTTTCGAGATACGCGGAATGGTTCGCAGGGCTTTGCCCCACATTTGATAGTTTATTGCATTCATTTTTTAAAGATTTTCATACAATAAAACCATGAAAACGTATTTTATGTTCTCATTTTTCGTTCTAAATAAGCCTGCTCATTGTAAATGCACTGAAACAGAGAAAAGTAAAAGACAAAAAAATCTTTCTTTGTTTGTGGTGAATTGTTTCAAAATATGGATAAAAAGAAAGGTTGGTGGATACCAACCTTTTCTCAATCAACCTAAACCTAAACTAAACCAAAAACCAAACCATCTATATGGTGAGTATATTCAAATCTTTTGTTATTGAAACAAGAAGGTTAAAAAAAGGTTCACAGTCAATTTGTTTTTACTCCAATTTTAAAATTACCGACTCAAGCCCTTCTAAATTTAGATTAACATTGGCGATACCATCTTGAATAATTAATTGGTAATTTCCATTTCCACCCAGTTGGTCATTCAATTGATATGTTCCGTCATCCAGATTCCAGTTGCTAACTATTTCCGGATTGAGCTGCAAATTGAATTCCTGATTCTCCTCTGAAAAATTACTTACAATGATAAGCCGATCATCGTCCTTCCAGCGAACAAATGAAAATACTTTATCAGAATAATTTTGAGTGTTTGCCCGGTTAAATGAATGTATTTCATGATAGTTGCCAGTTAAAGCTCTCGATTGTGCTGAAAAGCTAAGCAAAGTTTTGTAAAATTCGTTTAGTTCTTTTTCAGCTTCTGTAAGCTGCCCACCATCGAATTTTCCGTTGTTCATCCAACGCTGATGGGCTGGAACACCCCAATAATCAAAAATAGTAGTACGGGTCTCTTTACCAAAACCTGGATTCCCGTCACCCGGTTCGCCTACATTCTGTCCAAAATAAATCATTGTTGGTGACGTGCTCAAACAGGTAGAAACAACCATTGCCGGTTTTCCTTTTTCTGCTTTTCCGGCAAAACCTGCACTGGCAATTCGCTGTTCATCATGATTCTCCAGGAAATGCAGCATGTGATGTTCAATATCAGCCAAATCATCGTAAATCGCAGGTAAATGATCGGTGCTGCCATAGCCTTGAACGATGTGTTTTAAGGTATCGTACAACTGAACTTTATCATACAGATAATCCATTTTCCCTTTATAAATATAGTCGCGATAAAGACCTGGATTGTACACTTCAGCAAGTAAGAAAGCATCAGGATTCTTCATTTTGATAGCAGAATTCATGTAACTCCAGAATTCAACCGGAACCATTTCTGCCATGTCGTAACGAAAACCATCTACGCCTTTATCAAGCCAAAAAAGAGCGATGTCGTGAAATTTTTTCCATGAATCCGGCACATTCTTATCTTTCCAGAAATTGAAGTGTGCTTCAATGTTTTGTTTGTCAAAACCGTCGGGAAGTAAATCAAAATCATACGTTCCATCAGGATGCACACCGTAATTCACTTTTACGGTTTCGTACCAGTCGTAAAAACCAGGTTGCGCTTTTCTTGCGCCGTTGCCGGTCCATTTAGCTGGACTTTCATAGAACTTCCCATCAGAAAGCGGGTTTGGTTCCCCTCCTAGTGGTTTATATCCATCTTCGAAAACCGGAACCTTAAAAGCTTCACCAGGGATGTAGTAGAAATTATTATCTCGTTTATATACCACAGAAGTATCATCCTTTTCACCAAAATCAGAAATACCCTCTGGTTTCGAGATCGACCGATAATTACGGGCCACATGGTTTGGAACAATATCGATAATCACTTTCATCCCGTGTTTGTGGGTTCGCTCAATAAGCGCTTCAAATTCTTCCATTCTTTTTGCCGGATCAACAGCCAGATCGGGATCAACATTGTAATAGTCTTTTACCGCATAAGGTGAACCGGCACGTCCTTTTACAACATCAGGATCATCGTTTGAAATTCCGTACACTGTATAATCGCGAATCACATCATGATGAGGGACACCTGTGTACCAGATATAACCCACACCCATTGACTTGATCTCATCTAACGCACGATCGGTAAAGTCATTAAACTTACCAACACCATTTTCTTCGATCGTTCCCCATGGTTTATTGGTAGTGTTTGTGTTGCCAAATAAACGTGTGAAAACCTGGTAAACAACTATTTTGCCTTTCGGTTCTGATTCTTTTTCACTGGTTTTTATTTGAGGTTGACATGAAATCAAACCCAAAAGAACGACAAAAATGGATAGTTTTCTCATGATTTCTGTATGTATTAAAAAAGGAAACGCAGACCAACAGTAAAACCGTTTAATCTGCGTCACCGAATTGAATTTTATTATTTGCTCAGTTCAACGATTACAGCCGAACGTGCAGGTACCGTTATTTTTGAGATATCATTTAGTTGTGTTCCTGAAATGATTTCTTTGCCGGTTTTATAGCCTTTCATCACTTCCTTAAATCGATTTGTATCGATACTTTTTTCTTCAAAATTCTTATTTAGAATAACCATTACTTCTGCATCATCAGTGTATCGGAAATAAGTGTAAGTTCCATTTTCAGGAACAAAGTGCATCAATTTTCCATTATGAATCACGGTAGCATTTTTCCGCCAGTTTTGAATGGTGGCAACATATTTCTGCATGTCTTTAGCTGCATCGCTTAAACCTTCGCCGGTAAACGCATTTACTTTATCCCCTGCCCAGCCACCAGGAAAATCAGCACGGATATCTCCGTGTTCACTTCCGTCATGACGCATTAGAATCTCCGTTCCATAATAAATTTGCGGGATTCCACGCGTAGTCAGAAAAAATGCAACACCCATTTTCAACAGATTAGCATCTTCTCCTTCCTGAACATAAAAACGAGACATATCGTGATTATCCGGGAAAATAGTCAGGTTATATGGATTTGGATATAAAAAATCGTTGGCTAATGCATTATAAATCTGAATCAAACCATAATCGAAACTTTCTTCGTTATGTAATCCTTCAGATGCTGCACTCTGTAAAGGAAAATCCATCATACTCGGTGCATAGTTCCGGTAACCATCCTGGTTGAGTTTTCCTTTCTGCCAATACGAAACAATAGCCGGGTTAGTAGTCCACTCTTCTCCAACCACATTAAAATGCGGATACTCTTTCAGCAATTCTTTGGTCCAGTCGCTCATCATGTATTTATCAGGATAAGGCCAAGTATCTTGCCTGATTCCTTCCAAACCCACATATTCAATCCACCAAATGCTGTTCTGTATCAGGTATTTTGCGAGATATGGATTGTTTTGATTCATATCGGGCATGGCCGAAACAAACCAACCTTCTGTCATTGCTTTTTTATCCGCTTCCGAAACATGTGGATCTTCATTCACCGTGCGACGATGAGTAGTGATCTTCATATCAGGGTAGTTGTTGATCCAGTCTTTCATTGGCATGTCATGCATCCACCAGTGTTCTGAACCACAGTGATTAAAAATCATGTCCATGATTAGTTTCATACCACGTTTATCGAGTTCATTTTTCAACTCAAGGTATTCTTCATTGGATCCAAATCGAGCATCTACCTTGTAGAAATCCGTGCAGGCATAACCGTGGTATGATTCGCGCGGCATATCATTTTCAAGTACAGGATTGAGCCAAACAGCAGTATAACCCAACCCCTTCAAATAATCCAGTGAATTAATGATACCACGAATATCACCACCATGGCGGCCCCATTTATCACTGCGATTAAGACCTTCTTTCATTCCTTCTACTTCATCGTTGGTGGTATCTCCGTTGGCAAAACGATCGGGGGTAATCAGGCAAATTACATCTGAAGAATTGAATCCTTCACGATTGACTGAATTGGGTTTACGTTCCCAAAGTTCATAAGAATAAGTAGCCACTTCTTTTTTACCCACTGTAAAGTGAATGTCGAATTTACCCGGTATAACATCCTCTGTCAACTTCAGATCAACAAAAAGGTAATTTGGATTTTCAACTTTGGTTACAGCTTCCAGTGAAACACCGGGATAATCAAGCGAAATTTCAGCTTTTGAAATGTTCTCTCCATGAATCATCAACTGGAGGTCTGTTGATTCCATACCAGCCCACCAATTTGGCGGTTCAACTCTGTCGAGGTTTTGTGCATTAACTTGGAATACAAGCAATGAAATGAACAAGGTTATAAAGTACTTCATTATTTTGTTGATTTTATGATTTTGCTTTTAATTATGCTGATTGCTTTTCGTGTACAATGGTTTCCTGTTTATCGTTACCGGCAATTTTTCTTTCTTCTTCCCAAATGGTTACCATAACATCTACTGTAGAATGATTTACCACAGTAAACTTGTCATGTTGCATGATCACTTCCAGGTGCGCTCCTCTAAAATCGATTCGGAATGAATATGATTTCCAGTTCTCCGGAATAAATGGCCGGAAAGTTAGTTTACCATTCACAACACGCATACCACCGAGGCCCATTACAAACGACATCCAGGTTCCCCCCATACTGGTTATATGTAACCCGTCTTCTGTGTCATTATTATAATCATCAAGGTCGAGACGTGCGGTACGCAGATACATTTCGTAGGCTTTATTTTCGTATCCAATCTTAGCAGCCAAAATGGAATGTACACAGGGTGATAGCGACGATTCATGTACGGTGAGTGGTTCATAAAAATCGAAATGACGTTTTAACTCCCCTAAACTAAAATCTTCCTGAAAAAGAAAGAAACTTTGTAAAGTGTCTGCCTGCTTAATGTAAGGCGAGCGAAGAATACGGTCCCACGACCAGTTTTGATTGATTGGCCTTTGATCTTCGGGAAGTTCATCTGCCGGAATAAGTGCTTTGTCAAGAAAGCCATCCTGCTGAAGGTAAATCTTATTTTTAGGATCGCGGGCGAAGTACATATTCTCTATGATATGGTGCCAACGAGCTGTTTCCTGTAACTCGTTAAATTTCCATTTTCGTACCAGTTCTTCAAAAAGATAGGGGTGTTCTTTTTTCAGGTATTCAATTACTTCAAGTGTATATTTTAAAGTCCAGACAGCGATGTAATTGGTATGAAAATTATTATTTACGTTGTTTTCGTATTCGTTAGGTCCGGTTACACCGAGCATCACATATTTTTGTTTTGCCTCAGACCAGTTAACCCGAAGACTCCAGAAACGACTAATACCAAGTAACACTTCGAAACCATATGGAGCAAGATAATCTTTATCACCTGTATAGTTCACATAATTATAAACCGCATAGGCAATCGCCCCGTTTCGGTGAACTTCTTCGAATGTTATTTCCCACTCGTTGTGACATTCTTCCCCATTGATGGTAACCATCGGATAAAGTGCAGCGCCTCCTGAAAATCCTAATTTTTCTGCGTTTTCTATTGCCCTTTGCAGGTGCTTGTGCCGGTATACCAGCAGGCTTCTTGATACTTTTTGTGGCGCAGTACTCAGGAAAAACGGGAAACAATATGCTTCTGTATCCCAATAAGTTACTCCGCCATACTTTTCACCGGTAAAACCTTTCGGACCAATATTCATTCGTTCGTCTTCACCGGTGTATGTTTGGTTTAATTGAAATATATTAAACCGAATTCCCTGTTGCGCCGCCACATCACCTTCAATTTTGATATCGCTGGTTTCCCACTTTTTGAGCCAGTAATTTTTATGACTTTCAAATAGAAGATCGTAACCTGCACCGGATGCCAGTTCAATGGCTTCCTGTGCTTTTTCCACCAGGATTTCTTTATCGTAATACAACGAAGAAACCGTAGCCGTGAGTTTTTCAACTACAATCTCGTCGCCTGCTGAAACGTCTATCTTTTGAATTGCTTCAACATATTTTTCACGATCTGAATTAATGATCTCACTATTTGTTTTTTCTCCATTTTTAGTTGCATGAAACCACATGCCCGTGCATAAACGGAACTGCGTTTTCAAAGTTTCCAGCGTAAGGTATCCTTCCTGACCGCCAACGGCGCGGGCTATTTCCACCCAGAATTTCTCGTCGTAGTTTGAATCCTCATTTACTACATCACCATCCAGAAATGGTTTTATCTGGATTTTTCCCGAGAAATTGAGTGCTTTGATAGAATATCGTACAGCCCCGATTTCTGAAGCCGCCATGCTTACAAATCGATGCGAACAGACTTCTATCTGGTTGCCATTCTTCATTTCGGTTACAAACCGTCGGGAAAGCAAACCATGTTGCATGTCAAGCTCCCTAGTAAAACTGAGAATTTTTACTTTGGCCAGATCGAGTTCTTCTCCATTTATTTTTACGTGAATTCCAATCCAATTCGTGGAATTAATAATTTTCGCAAAATATTCAGGATAACCGTTTTTCCACCAGCCAACACGTGTTTTGTCAGGATAATAAATTCCGGCAACATAGGTTCCGTTTAAGGTATCACCAGTGTATTTCTCTTCAAAATTGGCCCGTTGTCCCATCTTCCCGTTTCCGATACTGAAAACGCTTTCAGAAATCCGGTTAAATGACGGCTCAAATCCTTCTTCAATAATTTTCCATTCGTGATGAATTATATAATCCTTCATCCTTTCCCTCTATTTTAAAAATTAGTTTTCTGCTGATACATCTTCAACAAAAAGTACCAGCACGGCGGCAATGATCATTGAGACACCTCCAAAAACGAGTGCCAGAATCGATTGTCCGCCAAAAAGATCTTTTACCATAAAACCAAGTATAGTGGCTGCCAGAATTTGTGGAATCACTATAAAAAAGTTGAAGATACCCATATAGATCCCCATTTTCTTTGCGGGTAACGACCCGGTAAGAATGGCATACGGCATCGACAAAATACTTGCCCAGGCAACGCCAACACCGATCATCGGCAAAATCAACCAGTTTGGATCTTTAAACAAATAAACCGAGGCAAGGCCGACTCCTCCAATTACCAGGCTGATAAAATGCGTTATTTTACGGCTGGTATACTTTGCCAGCACCGGAAGACCGAAAGCAATTAGTGCGGCCACACCATTGTATACAGCAAACAGTACATTTACCCAATCAGCACCATCGTTGTACAGTTTTGTAGTAGTATCAGAAGTTCCGTAAATATGGCTGGTAACACCTGCAGTAGTATAAATCCACATCGAAAACAAACCAACCCAGGTAAAAAACTGAACTATTGCCAACTGTTTCATGGTAAGAGGCATTCGAACCAAATCACTGAAAATTTCTACCAAGGCATTTTCTTTATTCTTTGATTTGAAAGCTGCTGCCAACATCATCAACACAAAAAATAATAGCAATATTCCACTCAGAATAAAGAGTTCTTTTTCCAGGTTAAGAAGTTGGGTAAGTGCGACAATTAGCAATCCTACCAGTCCAAAAGTACCTCCAACTTTTACGAAGTTGCCACTTTTCACAGGCTCTTCGTCAATCGCATTTAAAATATCGCTAGATTTTAATGCTTCTTCCTCGTATTCTTTTAATTTTTCAGGCGGATATTCTTTTGTTGTAAAAATAGTCCATAATATGGCCATGAAAAATACAACGCCACCAATGTAAAAAGACCAGCGAACCGATGGAGGTATCACTCCCTCGGGTGCCGTGTTGGCAATACCAAGCCAGTTGGTCATTACATACGGAAGCAGGGACCCCACCACTGCTCCGGTACCGATAAAGAAACTTTGCATGGCAAATCCACTGGTTCGTTGTTCATTTGGAAGCATATCGCCAACAAATGCACGGAACGGCTCCATCGAAATGTTAATGGATGCATCCATAATCCATAAAGTCCCTGCCGCTACCCAAAGTGCCGGGGAGTTTGGCATCATTAAAAGAGCGAGTGAAGCAAAAATGGCCCCGAATAAGAAGTATGGACGCCTTCGTCCCAGTCGATTCCAGGTTTTATCACTCATATGACCAATGATCGGTTGAATGATTAAACCGGTTACAGGAGCTGCAATCCACAGAATAGGGATGTTTTCGACATTGGCACCAAGCGTTTCGAAAATACGGCTGACATTGGCATTTTGTAGTGCAAATCCAAACTGGATGCCTAAAAATCCAAAGCTCATGTTCCATATCTGCCAAAAGCTGAGCCTAGGTTTTTTACTCATGACACATGGTTTTAATGGTTAAGCTGTCTTTGTAATTAAATAATATTACAATAGAAAACACAGCAATCGAAAGTTGCTGCTGAATTAAGAAAGTATGAAATCGTTGTTTCTGCCGACACAAATATAAGTTACAAAGTATCAGAATACCAAATCTTAAATGGTATATAGTATTTTATAAATGAGTGTTTTAAACAAAAAAGCTTATTTCAAACGTTTGCAGAAACGCGGAACATATTATAAAACATATTTTC
>DAOPJR010000005.1:25500-66191 GCA_035399765.1 Draconibacterium sp.
TCAAAGCTTTGTTTTTCATTTATAAGTCTCATCACAGCCAGGCGTGCTTTCTCAAAAGTATCTGCCTCGATGATCAAACTTTGATCTACTTTGATACCTGCCTCGTTCAGCGCTTTTAAATATCCGTCTTTTCGATTTTGTCCTATCAGCAAACGAAACGGTCCTCCAAAATGAGCAATCCTTTTTCTGCCAGATTCTATGAGATGGTTAACTGCCCGGTACGAAGCATCAAAATCATCGATAACAACCTGGTCGGCTTGCAGACCCGGGACAACACGATCGTAAAAAACCATCGGAACATTATTGTTTTGCAGGTTATAAAAGTGTTTATAATCTGATGTTTCTTTCGAAATAGAAACCAAAATTCCATCAACACGGCTTGCCAGTAAAGTTTTAGTATTGGCTACTTCCCTTTCGTAGCGCTCGTTTGATTGACAAATGATGACATTGAATCCTGAATCATACGCAACATCCTCAATTCCACTAATGACAGAAGAAAAGAAATAATGCACGATCTCGGGAATGATCACACCTATTGTATTACTGCGACGTTGCTTCAAACTTAATGCAACAGCGTTAGGCTGATAATTAAGCCTTTCTGCCAATTCGTGTACAGCTCGTTTGGTTTCTTCACTTATATCCGGATGATTCTTAAGTGCACGGGAAACAGTCGATGCCGAAATGTTTAATTCACGGGCTAAATCTTTTATGGTAACAAGTCCGCTGTTCATGTTTTCTTTCCGACAAGGGTTTTTTAGTATCTGGTAGTTGCTTTTGAGCCAAATCTTGTCGGTATAAAAATACATATTTAACCCCAAATTAATGGCAGTAAGTCAAAAATGATTCTTCCCCACCAGTAACCACCTGTTGTAAAACATATTTGGCGCAAACGACACCGCAAACGTTTGCAGTTACCGGAATGTTAAAAAGCGCAAATCCTTCTTAACAATTATTATACATTCGCACTGCGAAGTTGCTTTTGTTGAATATGAAACAGACTGTTATATCGTTGATTTTTTGCCACTTATCGTTGTAACATATTTAGTAAAACAACAATTCTTAAACTAATTACATTTAAAATGAGGATTATACTTAAAAACCTTAAAGTAGTCTTGTTTTTATTTGCGATGCTTGTCTATGGGTTCAGCTACGCGCAGGTGAAAACAGTAACAGGTAAAGTAACTGATTCCGGAAACGGTGAGGCTTTACCTGGTGTGACCATTGTGGTAAAAGGAACTACAAATGGTACCATTTCCAATTTTGACGGAGATTACAGCATCAATGTTGAAGAGGGACAAACTCTTTCCTTTTCATTTATTGGTTACACTGCCCAGGAACAAGTTGTTGGTACATCCAATGTGATCAACATTCAGCTTGCACAATCAATGGAAAACATTGATGAAGTAGTGGTAATCGGTTATGGTCAGGTTAAAAAGCAAGATGCTACCGGTTCAGTAACCGCAGTAACTGCTGAAGATTTTAACCAGGGAGCCATCACCTCGCCACAGGAACTGGTGAGTGGTAAAATTGCCGGTGTTCAAATTACCAATGGCGGTGGAGCTCCGGGCGAAGGATCAACTATCCGCATCAGGGGTGGTTCTTCACTATCGGCCAGTAACGATCCGCTTATCGTAATCGACGGAGTTCCTATGGACAGCGAAGGTGTTTCGGGTATGAGAAACCCATTAAACACTATCCATCCAAGCGATATCGAAACCTTTACCGTTTTGAAAGACGCATCGGCAACAGCTATCTATGGTTCGCGGGCATCAAACGGTGTTATTCTTATCACAACCAAAAAAGGAAGAAAAGGAGCAGGCATGAAACTCAGCTATAACGGTTTCGCTTCTTACAGTACTCCGTCAGGAAAAATTAATGTTCCGTCAGCCGATGAATTCCGCCAATTAATCATTAGTGAAAAAGGCGAAACTTCACCCGCTGCTGCACTCCTAGGCGGTTCAAACACCGACTGGCAAGATGTTGTATTCGAACCTTCGGTAAGTCACGACCATAACGTTAGTTTAACCGGAAATGTGGCAGAAATGCCATTCCGTGCTTCAGTTGGTTATTCTGATCAGAATGGTATTTTGTTGAATTCGAGCATGGAGCGCTGGACCGGATCATTAGGGTTGAGCCCAAGTTTCCTGGATGATCACCTCGTATTTAATCTGAACTTTAAAGGAATGTTGATCAACAACGACTTCTCGAACCAGGGAGCAATCGGTACTGCTGTCAGTTTCGATCCTACTCAACCCATCTACGATGCAAGCAGTCCATACGGTGGATTTTTTACCTGGACTCAGCCAAACGGCAATCCGAATACTTTGGCTCCCATTAACCCAATGGCCCAAATTATGATGCATAACGACCAATCGACTGTGAAAAGAATGATTGCAAATGCACAGGTAGATTATAAATTTCATTGTCTTCCTGAATTAAAAGCCACGCTGAATACGGGTATTGAATATTCTGACAGTGAAGGAACTACTGTAGATGATAACAATGCTCCATGGACTTTCGGAAACGGCGGTGGTTATAAAGGCGAATACACGCAGAAAAAGAAAAACGAACTGCTCGATTTTTACCTTACATATAACAAAGACCTTGAATCGATTAACAGTAATATCAGTGTTATGGGAGGTTATTCCTGGCAACATCTCTGGAGAGAAAACTACAACTTCTCGACCAACGGAAGTGGTTCTGAAGTTCTTTCTCCCAAAAACTGGGACCCAACTGAATATTACCTGGTTTCATTCTTCGGTCGTTTGAATTATACTTTTGCTGACCGTTATTTACTAACATTGACTGTTCGTCAGGATGGAACATCACGTTTTTCTCCTGATACACGTTGGGGTACCTTCCCGTCAGCAGCATTCGCCTGGAAAATCAGTGAAGAAGAATTCCTGAAAGACTCACCTGTTATTTCTGATCTGAAACTTCGTTTGGGTTATGGTATTACCGGCCAGCAAAATATAGGTAGTGGCGACTATCCATACATGGCACGTTACACCTACAGCCAGCCAAATGCGCAATACCAGTTTGGCGATACTTACTATACCACAATTCGTCCGGAAGGTTATGATGCCAATATTAAATGGGAAGAAACTACTACCTACAATATCGGTTTGGATTATGGCTTTATAAACGACCGTATTACCGGTACTATCGATGTTTATCAACGCGATACCAAAGACCTTCTGAACTTTATTCCTGTTCCGGCAGGAACAAACCTGACCAACATGTTGCTAACCAACGTTGGCGACCTGACCAACAAAGGTTTCGAATTCTCGATTTTAGGTCGTATTATTTCAAAAGAAGATCTGTCGTGGGAAGTTGGTTTTAATGCAACTTATAACAAAAACGAAATCACCAAACTTACTGCCATCGACGATCCAACCTATTTGGGCGTAACAACCGGCGGTATTTCAGGTGCCGTAGGTAATACCATCCAAATCCACTCTGTAGGTTATCCTGCCAATTCGTTCTTTGTTTACGAACAGGTATACGACGAAGCCGGAAAACCGATCCAGGGATTATATGTCGACCGCAACGGTGACGGACAAATTACCGGTGACGACAGGTATCGTTACAAAAAATCGGCTCCTGATTGGTTCATGGGTTTCAATACTAAAGTGTACTATAAAAACTGGGATTTCGGTCTTGCAGGAAGAATTAGCCTGGGTAACTATGTTTATAACAACGTTTGGTCTTCAAACGGCTCGTTGAACAACCTTTACTGGTCGTCGAACTACCTGCTGAATGTAAACCAAAATGCTTTGGAAACCCGTTTCCAGAACCCGGAATATTTTTCCGACTACTATGTAAAAGATGCATCTTTCCTGCGTTTAGATAACGTTACGATTGGGCATACTTTTACCAACATCAATAAAGACAAAATGAGTATCCGTCTTTACGGAACCGCTCAGAACTTATTTGTGATTTCGAGATATAAAGGTCTTGATCCGGAGGTTAGTAGTGGGATAGACAATAATATTTATCCACGCCCACGCGTATTCATGATGGGTTTAAGCATTGATTATTAATCTCTAAAAAAAGTTAACCATGATAATTAAGAAATTTAAATATTTGAGTATCGCAGTACTTGCACTATTGTTTGCAACTACTTCGTGTGTGAAAGATCTGAACACGGTTCCGATCGATGAAGATGTGGTTACTGCCGAGAAGGTTTACGAAGACCCGAATAACTACATTAATGTACTGGCAAAATTGTATGCCGGCTTAGCTGTGAGTGGACAGGAAGGACCAAGTGGAAACAACGACCTTAGTGGTTTGGACGAAGGTTTTGGTCAATACCTCCGTGCACTCTGGTATGCCGAAGAACTTCCTACCGACGAAGCGGTGATTGGCTGGAACGACGCAACATTGAGAGATTTTCATGATATGGATTGGTCGTCGACCGATGGTTTTATTACCAACCTGTATTACCGTGTTTTCTACCAGGTTTCGTTGTGTAATGAATTCATTCGCGAAACCACTCCTGAAAAACTCGACGGAAGAGGAATTACCGGTTCAATCCGCACCGATATCGAAATGTATCGTGCCGAAGCCCGTTTCCTGCGTGCATTGAGCTACTCTCACGCTGTTGACTTGTTTGGAAGTGTTCCGTTTGTAACTGAAGAAGACCAGGTTGGTGCTTTCTTCCCGGAACAAATTTCAAGGGTTGACCTGTTCAATTACGTTGAATCGGAATTGTTGGATATTGAAAGCCAACTTGCAGCACCACGCAGTATCGATTACGGTCGTGCCGACCAGGCTGCTGTTTGGATGTTATTGGCCAAATTGTATCTGAATGCCGAAGTTTATACAGGCACCGCTAAATATACCGAAGCCGTTACTTATGCATCGAAGATAATTAACGCCGGCTATACGCTCGAGCCTGATTATACCCATCTTTTCCTTGCCGATAATAACAAATCAAACGAAATCATTTTCCCGGTTATCCAGGACGGTATGAATATCCGCACCTGGGGTGGAACTACTTTCCTGGTGCATGCACCGGTTGGCGGATCGATGGTTCCTGCTGAATTTGGTATCGATGGTGGATGGAGTGGTTTAAGAACAACCAAAGAATTTGTTGGCAAATTTCTGGATCTGAGCACCATGGCACCGAAAACAAAAAGTGCCAAAACTGCTGCTGATTATCCCGTAATTTATGTTCCGGGTGGTTACCAGGAAGGTGCAGGCTACGGTGGCAACTGGTCGCCCGATGTAGCACCAAATCTTGGTTCAGTTAACTCAGATAATAACTACGAAGGTTATGTATATTTTGCTGCGGCAGCAGAATTCAAATTCACCGAAGGACCTAACTGGGATGTGAACTGGGGTGACGACGGTGCCGATGGCATCCTTGAACCCAATGGTGCTAACCTTTCAGTAGCCGAAGCTGGAGTTTACAAACTTAATGTAAACCTTAACGACATGACCTACAGTGTTACGAAAACTGATTGGGGAGTTATTGGTTCGGCAACAGCCAATGGTTGGGATTCGGATCAGAACATGGAATTTGATCCTGAAACTAAAACCTGGATAGCAGAACTCGATTTAGCTGCTGGCGAAATTAAATTCCGTGCCAACGACGATTGGGGTTTAAACTATGGCGATAACGGAGCTGATGGTACTTTGGAAGAAGGCGGATCAAACATTGCAATTGCTGAAGCCGGAAGCTACAAAATCACAATGGTTCTTGGTAGCCCCGATTATACGTATACTGTTGAGAAATTCAGTTCTGATGGTCGTGCATTATTCTATACCGACGGGCAGAACCTCGAAATCGAAGACTTGTTCCAGTTCACCGATGGTTACGCCATTTCGAAATGGAGAAACATAACTTCAACCGGAGAAACAGGTTCAGACCTGACTCACCCGGATACCGACTTCCCGATGTTCCGTTTGGCCGATGCCTATTTGATTTATGCTGAAGCTGTTTTAAGAGGAGGTTCGGGTGGTAGCATGAGCACAGCTGTATCGTACATTAACATGTTGCGCGAAAGAGCTTACGGCGACAACTTTGGTAACATAACCGAAGCCGATCTTACACTCGACTTTATCCTTGACGAACGTGCACGCGAATTATACTGGGAAGGACATCGCAGAACCGACCTTATCCGTTTTGGCAAATTTACCGGCTCAAATTATGTTTGGGCATGGAAGGGTGCCGTTAAAGAAGGTGTTGGTGTTGATGATAAATACAAATTGTTCCCGTTGCCGGCATCGGATGTGGGTGCTAATCCAAATCTGTCACCAACTCCCGGTTATTAATTAACAGCAAAAATTTATTACGATGAAAAATATAAATAAGATAATCAGCATTTTCGCCATTTTGCTTGTAATGGTATCTTGCGAAAAGGAAGTGTTTGATCCGGTGGTTGGAGTATATAATCCACCAACTTTGGAAGACGTTTCAGGAAACTATGTCTTTACAGAAGATATGGCCAACGACGTTTTCAAGACCTTCAAATGGTCGGCTGCCGATTATGGATTCCAGTCGGCTACCACTTACAAAGTACAAATTGATTTTGCTGGAAACGAGTTTGCAAATGCCATCGAACTGGCATCAACAACCGGAACTTCGGCCGATATTACTGTTGGGGCATTAAATCAGAAATTATTGGCCATGGGTGCCAAAACCAATGTGGGTAACGATTTCGAAATCCGCGTGGTAGCTTCGGTAAATGCCAATGTACAAAAACTGATATCGAATGCACCGGTTATGAATATTTTACCCTACAAGGTGGTTATTATTTACCCATCGTTGTACCTGCCGGGTAACTACCAGGCAGCATCGGGTTATACTTCAGACTGGAGCCCTGATAAAGCTCAACAGATATACTCGATTAAGCAAGACGAGAAATACGAAGGTTATGTAAACATGGTTGGCAATGGCATTATGTTCAAATTTACTGACGAACCAAACTGGGATGTAAACTGGGGCGACGACGGTGCCGATGGAACGCTCGATCCAAACGGATCAGATATTGCCATTCCTGAAGCTGGTTACTACAGGATGAAAGCAGATATCAACGCCCTGACCTATTCTGTTATGAAAACAGATTGGGGATTGATTGGCGATGCAACTCCTAACGGTTGGGATAGTGACCAAAATATGACCTACAGCATGGATACCAAAACCTGGTCGATTACACTTGACCTCGCAGCTGGTTCAATTAAATTCCGTGCCAACGACGATTGGGCATTGAATTATGGCGACAATGGTTTTGACGGAACTCTGGAAGAAGGAGGTGAAAACATTCCGATTGCAGAAGCCGGTAATTATACGATTGTTTTAAATCTTGAAGTAGCGGGTTACGCTTACGAAGTCAAGAAAAATTAGTTTAGTTAGATAATTGAAAGGGTTGCCCGTCTCAGCTGACGGGTAGCCCTTTCTTTTTAATACCCAAAAAACATGATTCAGAAGTTATCGTTCCTTTTGGTTTTGCTTATTGCAGCCCTTGCCGGGAAAGCCCAAATCACTACCGATCCTGAATTTCCGGTTGCTAGCGGAAAAGTGATAATCACTTTTGATTCTTCAAAAGATAGTCGTTTAGGATATTTTACTGGCGATCTATATGCACATACCGGAGTACTTTTAAAAGACAGTGTTGGATGGCATCATGTGATTGAATCGTGGGGAAACAACGAAACTCAACCCAAATTAACTAACAAGGGAAACGGCATTTACGAACTGGTAATATCTCCGGATATTAATACTTATTATGGTGTTACAGCCAGCGAAAAAGTGACCGATTTGTGTTTTGTTTTCCGTTCAGCCGATTCACAGGAACAAACTCAGGATTTTATTGTAACCGTGTATGATGAAGGATTGGCTGTAACTATTTCGCAACCTGCTGGTTCATCTATATTAACCGTCAACCAATCCATCAATATTTCGGCCAACTCATCAGTTGATGCTGATCTTAAATTATACCTAAATGAAACTTTATTGTCTGAAACAACCAGCACACAAATAAGCACAGATCATACTTTTACAGAAGAAGGATATCAATGGTTGATTGCTGAAGCCACAGCTGGCGGCGAAACCGTTTTTGATTCGATGAAAATATTCGTGCGAAACGAAGTTGTTACCGAACCAAAACCGGCTGCATACAAAAAAGGCATCAACTATTTGTCGGATACTGAAGCTGCCCTGGTTTTGTGGGCGCCTTACAAAGATTTTGTTTTTGTGATTGGCGATTTTAATAATTGGGAGGTCAATTCAGATTACCAGATGAAAAAAGACGGTGATTATTTCTGGCTCGAAATTCCCAATCTTCAAAAAGGGAAAGAATATGCGTTTCAGTACTTTATCGATGGGGAAATAAAAATTGCAGATCCGTACACCGAAAAAGTACTGGATCCATGGAACGATCCATATATTTCCTCTACTATTTATCCCAATTTACTATCATACCCAACAGGAAAAACCGAGGGAATTACAGCCGTTCTGCAAACCGGTCAGGAACCGTTCAACTGGCAGGTAAGCGATTTTCAAGTGCCTGATAAAAGCAAACTGGTTATTTACGAATTACTGGTACGTGATTTTACTACAGAAAAAAGTTTCCAGGGAGTAATTGATCAATTGGACTACCTGCAGGACCTTCGAATTAACGTACTTGAACTAATGCCGGTGAATGAATTCGAGGGCAATGATAGCTGGGGTTACAACCCGTCGTTCTATTTCGCGCCAGACAAAGCTTACGGACCAAAAAATAAACTGAAGGAACTGATCGACGAATGTCATCAAAGAGGCATTGCCGTTGTAATCGACATGGTGTTAAACCACAGTTACGGACAAAGTCCCTTTGTTCAGATGTACATGGATAACTGGACCATATTACCCGAAAATCCATGGTATAATGTTTCTTCACCGAATCAGACTTTTTCATGGGGTTACGACTTTAATCACGAAGCTGATGCTGTAAGGCAACTCGTTGACAGTGTAAACAGTTTTTGGATGAGTGAATATAAGGTGGACGGTTTCCGTTTCGACTTTACAAAAGGATTTACACAAACCCCCGGAGATGGCTGGGCCTACGATGCTTCCCGAATTGTAATCCTGGAACGCATGGCGAATGCAATCTGGCAAAGAGAACCAAATGAACTGGTTATTTTCGAACATCTGGCGGAAAACTCAGAAGAAACAGAATTAGCAAATTACGGAATAATGCTATGGGGAAATATACATGGCAGTTTTCTGGAAGCTGGGCTTGGAAATGTTTCCGGATCGGATTTAAACTGGTCGGTATACAAACAAAGAGGATGGAATAACGCAAACCTGGTTTCATATCCTGAAAGTCACGACGAGGAACGCATCATGTACGATCTGAAAAGAACAGGTTTAGCAACCGATGTTTATAACATTAAAAATCAGACGACAGCCCTAAAGCGCATTGAATTAAATTCATTATTTCACCTTCCTCTACCAGGGCCAAAAATGATCTGGCAATTTGGTGAACGCGGTTATGATCTGTCTATCAACCGGTGCACTGATGGAACCATTAGCAATGATTGCCGTACAGCACCGAAACCTCCATACTGGCAATATCTCGCTAATACTGACAGAACAGCACTCTTCCAGGTTATGGCGAAGTTGAATGAATTAAAACAAACATACGAAGAGTTTTCTACCGAAAACTTTACCTATAATCTTTCAGGTGCAGTTAAAAGTTATACTTTAACAAGTGGAGAAAATTCTGTTGTAGCTATTGGAAATTTTGATATTTATGCTCAAAATCCGAGTATCGAGTTTCCTAAAACCGGAAAGTGGTATGAATTCTTTAGCCGTGACTCTTTAGAATTTAATAACACGACTCAAAGCTTTGACTTACAACCCGGCGAATACCGTTTGTATTCAACCCGAAAATTCGAAGATCCGCACGTAATCACCGATATTCAGCAAACGATAGTTCAAAAAAGTAATTTAAGCGTTTACCCAAACCCTGTAACCAGCCAGCTTTCGGTACAGAGCGACAAGCCAATTCGTGAAATTGAGTTGTATTCGCTGGAAGGGAAATTACTGTCCAAGAAAATGAATATCAATTCAATGGACTTCAATTTTGAAGTAAAGAATTTAACGCCGGGAATTTACATTCTACGTTCAATTCTGGATTCGGAAATTATCACCCGGAAGATTGTAAAAAAATAGAAGAAAAAGGATTGACTTTGTTTAGTGGAAAATGCTAAGATCGTAACTTAACATTACTTCGTGCGAGCCACTTTGGTATCCGCCCAGTTCAGTAATTGTAATATCGTAGGAATAGCCGATTGTTAATTCCGGGATAGGTCTAAACTGTGCAATTACGCCGTAAGCAGCATTGAGACGATACATGGCTCCCAGCCAGAATTTTTCTTTAAAACCAACAAGTGCATTTACATCAAATGAAAACGGTGCGTTTTTAACCCATTTCATCATTCCGCTGGTTTTTAGTTGAAATTCTTCGTTTAAGTCAAACGTATGGCCGCCAACAAAATACAGGTGCATCTGTTGTTTGTTCACGTATTCCGTACTCACTTCCTGCCGTGTTATACGGTTTTCGATTAAACGGGGAACAGACAATCCGAAGTAAGTATCTTCTGAAGACAAATAAAATCCAACTCCCACATTCGGGAGGAAGTTTTCGTAAATATCGTTATCAAAAATAGGATCGGGTGTGATTGTAATTAAATCAGTAAGGTTTGCCCGGAAAAAACTAACACCAGCTTTTAATCCCATTCCTAGTCTGAAATCACTTGAAAGCTGCAGAAAATAAGAATAATCTACGTATGCCCCTGTTTGTTTAAGTGGCCCTATTTTATCTGACATTAACGAAAAACCGATACCTATATTTTTTTGTTCGATAGGTGTATTATAAGAAAAAGATCGTGTTGCCGGAGCTCCATCAAACGAAACCCACTGACTACGGGCAACTACCAACGCATTTCCAATATTTTTTGAACCGGCAAAACCCGGATTGATGACCAGTAAATTATCCATATATTGAGTATACAAAGGATCTTGCTGCGCGACAGTAATCTTCGCCGGCAAAATCATGATGAGTACCACGATAACGAATAATCCTATTTTATTTAGTTTTCCCATCTACCTGTCGATATAAACTGACCCCGCTATGGGTTTTTCACCGTTTCCTAAATCAAGCACGTAAAAATATGTTCCTGTCGGAAGATCACCGTTGCTGCTTCCCACGTTCGATCTTCCATCCCAGAATTTTGGGGTTGTACTAATTCCGTAGGCCTTTGCTTCATAAACTTTCTTTCCCCAACGATTTATTACCGTTAATGTATTGTTCGGATAATATTCTATTCCCAGAATCTGGAAGAAATCATTGATGTTGTCTCCGTTTGGAGTAAATGCCTGTGGAATAAGAAAGTTTATTGGTGTAACAAGAACATATACCGTTGCATTATCACAAAGTTGGGTCAGATCACAAATCCGGTATTCAAACATATCTGTTCCAACGAAATTCTGATTCGGCGTGTATGTAATTGTATTTTCAAAATAATTGATATCCAGTGCACCATTTACCGGATTATTTAATATTGTTAATGAACTCGGATTTAAATTTCCATCTGCATCGCTATCGTTTGCTAGCACGTCGATAACAACGGCTGTTTGGAACGCCGCAGTATCATAATCATCTCGCGCGACAGGTGCATTAGCGTAAAGACTAACATTTACCGAATCGCTGGCCGGACATCCGAATGCATCTGTAACTTCCAGATAATATGTTCCTGGTTGACTGACAACCGGATAAGCTGTGGTACCACCTTCTTTAATTGCACCATTTTCAGTAGTCCAGTTGTACACTAAATTATCTCCGCTGCTTTCTGACCCGTTTAACTGTATTGTACTTTCTTTCTCCATTATTACATCTTTTCCTGCATTTGCCATTACTTCCGAAACGTTAATTGTTACCGTGTCCTTGTAATCATATCCAGGAAGTGTAGTTACCGTCAAGACATAAGTTGTTGTTTTGCCGGCCGTAAATATCGGATTCGGAATTGTCGGATCACTTAAATAATCTGCTGGCTGCCACGAATAAGAGTAATCCGGATTAACAGGTGAAACCATTGAAAATTCAAAGGATTGACAACTTCCTATAATTGTGTCCGGACCTGCATTAACCGTAATAGGATCAGGGGCCGATTTATTTATGGTAACGACCTGCGAAATGGTATCACTTTTACAATTATTACCATCTTCAACATTCACATTAACCGTATATTCCCCAACCGGACCGTCCCAAAGGACTTTGATAGTTGAATTGCTTATGCCAGATAAATCTGTACTACTTCCGCGTGGCGGATCAATAAACCAGTTATATATTGCTCCTTCTGGCTCACCCACTGAAAGAACTGCTTCATAAATGCCATAATCATGTTCATTTATTGAACTTTTATCATAAATAATTTCAAGCTGCGGCACCGGATAGATGGTTCTTGTGTGTATGTTATTTCCTTCAAGTAGCGGAATATCCGTTCCCTGATTATTTGTAGCTCCGGTTAACTGAACAATCACCTGTGATTCGTTTTCCTTGTCCTGGGTAAACCAGGAAGTATTAATATTCAACACCTGTTGATCATAAACTATATCTTCAGTGTATGACTTCCCATTTACTGTAAATTCAACATCTACCGGAAATTCAGCCTCATCGAGCGGAATACCTCCATCATCGAGTATTTGAAGAGGCAATTCAAAACCGTTATCCGACAGATTAAAACAATCTGAACTAACTGTTGAATTAAATGCTATACTACTATTGTTGCTAATAACGTTTACCGCCAGCACTTTTCGGTTTTTACAACCAGTAATGTCGGTTTCTGTAACATTAAGATAATACCATCCTGCTTTGTTCCAATGTATTTGTATCTGATAAGAACCATTAGATGAAATAAAACTATAATCAACTGGATTCGCTTCAGTGTCGGGGCTAAAATCAGTCAGGACGTTCCAGGAGTAAGTACTTCCCGGATGATTTTCAACAAAATGAGAACTTTCAGCACGCTCATAAACAACAAAAGCCTGCTGAGCTGCCCCATGAAAGGCAGCCAGCAAACTTAAAATCATTATGAAAAATGCTTTGATCTTCAACTAAATAAGAATTAATGAAACATCAGTTCTAACACTAATAATTAAATCCAAGGCTACGATTTTGCCATTGATTAGATTTAACTTAACATACTTCAAATATTAGTTGTAGCCAATTCCACTTGTATTAGGTCTGGCAACATCGGTTGCATCGTTGTATGTACCATCTGCACCGTTGTCTGATACACCATTAATGGTTACACCTTCAGATACACTTGCAGTAGCCGTAAAGTTTTGAGCGTTAGCAGCTGAGCTGTTATCATAAGTGTTGGTGTTATCAACGGCAAAACTTATAGTTACCAGGCTATTATCAGTTACAGTAACTGTAGTCCCATCCCATGATGCATTTGAAGAGAAAGTTGGAGGAGTAGTCATATAATCGAATCCTGCAGGAACAGCAAGAGCCAGATCAAATGTATAACCGGTGTAAGAAGCAGATAAATTATGTGGTGTAACCGTAAAGTCAATGGTTGCCGTACCATGATCATAATTAACTGTTGAAGGATCAACAAGGCTTACAACTACAGCAGCATCATAACATTGGGTTGCATTGGCAGCAGCAATATCAAGATAAAATGGACTGGCTGTAATCTGAACGGGTAGAACTTTTTCATTTGAACATGCGGTTGCACCCAAACCTTCTGTTTCTACCACATGTACATAATACCATGTGCCAATCTCAGCAGATGTAACATTCCATCTAATGTCGGTTGTTGCAGCATCATCCGTTGAAATAACAGCTTCAGCTCCGGCATCGGTAAACAAATTACCTTTCGTAACGGTCCAAAGAATAGTATTACCTGAGTTGCCCGGAGTTATAGTATATTCATGAGTTGCACCCGGAGCCGGAGCAATCCCTGTACTTTGTGCAAATGTTTTTGCACTCATTGCGGTTAAAACAATCGCAGTAATTAAAAAGACTAACTTTTTCATAACGATAAAATTAAAGTGTTAATGATTTATTTGTTATTTATATTTCAATTCTAATTTGTGTTTATGTCACCGGTATCCGGGACTCCGTATAGCGTAACCGAATCACTATTATTTACTGAATTTGTTTCGCTTGTTCCACATGCATCCTTTACATTTGAAATACTAATTGTAAAGGTTTTATTTTGACCGGTTTCATTATTCACATCGACACTAAGCTGTGTATTTCCAGTCGCGCTCACATTGGTCGCGCTGGCGATTGTTGTAGTACCTTCTTTAATCTCATAATCAAAAGTCCAAGCATTGGTGCCTGCAATTTTTGTAATGTCCCAGGTAATGGTCGTTGTCGAACCTGTCTCACCGCTTTGACAACTATTGCCAAGATCAACAACTTCAATATCGATCGGATTGACAGGTACACCAGTAACTTCTACATCGCAGCTAAACGAGTTTCCATTACCGTCATCAGCCGTTATTGTGACATGGTGGATTATACCCTCGCCAGACTCCAATACAGTGCCTGCCACCGGAGATTGTGATAAAGTTGGTGTTCCGCAATTATCGTTTTCATTCGTTATTCCTGAAACCAAGTCAGGAATTGTAATTTGACAGTAAGCATCAAAAAAAACAGTTGCTGTAGATGGGCAGGTAAAGGTTGGATTGGTCACATCATCAATAATAACATTCTGTGTTTGTGTTGATATATTTCCATTACCATCGTCATAGGTCCAGGTTACAACAGTGGTTCCCTGCGTTGTGATTGGCAAGGTAGCATCGAGTGCACCTGTTACCAAACCAACACAATTGTCAGTAGCAGTTGGTGCAGTTAAACTAGTTACAGAGCACTCACCAGTTACATCTGGTAAGGCTGCATTGTCAGGCACTGGTGCAGTAATGTCTTCAACAGTAATGGTAATGTTGCCACAAGTTGGATCATCACAAGAACTTCCTTCTCCTCTTACATAATAAGTTGTTGTGGTTGAAACATCAGTTATAGTGAAGGAATTAGTTGAAGTGGTTGTAATTTGAGTTCCCCCACAACTGCCGGTATAAACAATCCATTCGGTGGCATCATTCAGGTTTCCTGCAACACTGATCGTAACATCCGAACCGGGACATACCGTAGTTTCAGCTGCTGATAAAACCGGAATATCAGCACTGGCACAAGGTGAAGAAATTTTTACGGCATAATCTTCCACTTCTCCCCATGTAAATGATCCGCAGGGCAGAGCACCTGTATTACCAGCATCCCCTTCAATTACAACCCTCATTCTTGTTAGGCCAATATGAGCTGTTAGTGGGACCAATACAGAACCAGACATTGTTTGATTTCCGGTATACGAGCTTCCGAACATCAACTCACTCGTTTCATCGAAAACACCATTTTGGTTTAAATCAATATATACTTTACAATATCCTCCGTATTGATCGGCTACAAATTCATCAGTTACCGCAATCGGATAACTTTGTCCCAACATCACTTCTGCGGGAATCACCGATGCGGTATAATCAGTATAACCAGTTGTTTTGGAAGCGGAAGAAGAATTGTTAATCCCGGCAAATGTTACGTTCGTGATCGACTCATATAAATCATATGCCGTTGAGCCGGCTGAACAATAACATGGCGAACCTGCGGTTGTGAACGTCCAGGTACTTTCGCCTGTTGCTCCGCCACACGAATTCTTTGGTACAATCTTCCAGTAATAAGTTGTGCCTGCATCCAAAGTACCAGTAAAATAACTTGTTGTTGCCACATTAGCTGTTACTATTCCGGGCAAACCCCCAGCTCCAAAATAGATGTCGTATGAAGTAGCATCGGCTACAGCATCCCAGGAAATAGATGTAACTTCTCCTTCTCCCGCAAAGCAGATATCATTGGTTCCGTTAGCCGGTAAAGGGTTTTCGGCAATACCTGGAGCAGAAAGGATAATAACTTCAGCCTGACCTGACATTATTAAATCACAATCGTCTGAAACATTATATCCAATAACGGTGTATGTTCCGGCCAAAGTTTGAGTGCCAAAACTAATAGCAGAACCGGTTCCTGATACAACATTTCCTGTAGCTGACCCATCAAGATATAGTTCATACGTAACTCCTGTTTCAGAGTCATCCAGACCAATTTCAACGCCACTTCCACCAGAACAGTAACTACCCCCGCCTGTTACGTTTTGAATAGCCATATTGCATGGTGGAATTATATTCAAGGTATAGTCTTCTGCCTGGCCATACCACAAATTTCCACATGATGAGGGATAAGAATAAAACTGACCAACAATTCTCATTCTTGTTATTCCTTCCGGAGCTATTGAAGGAACCGGAATACTGACATAAGTCTGAACACCGTCTGTACCATTGGAGTTAGTAATAGTTCCAATTTGATAAGTTTCCCCTGCATCAGAAAAATCTCCATCCTGATTCCAATCAATAAATGCAGAATAATAGAAAGTATAACTCCCTAAATCTCCTGCTGCATTTCCTTCTACTGAAATAGTATAATTATTTCCTTGCACTACTGATGATAAAATAGATGTAAAATCTTCGTATACAGGTTCATTTGCCGACGCAGAGCTTGAATTATCAATAGAATTAAATATTACTCTTGAAATAGGAAATACAGATGTCGCGGGATCAATATCTACATTACAATAACTAATGTCAGCGGTTGTAAAATTCCAGGTTGAACAACCCGATGCACTTCCAAATGTATTGTATGGTACAACCTTCCAGTAATAATCCGTTAAAAAATCAAGATTTAAAGATGGAGTATAAGAGGTAACATTTCCTAAATCTGTACCATTTTCGATATTCGTTGCACCGGCATCCGTACCAAAATACAGGTAATAGCCGCTGGCTCCTGCCGTTGCATTCCATGACAGAGTTCCATCAACCGCGAAATTTGTTTCGCCATCGGCTGGTGAAATAGATGTTACGCAGGAAGGAGGAATAGTGATTGTATAGGTGATTTTAACTAATCCTTGAGCTCCATCACCTCCTGAATGATTTGTGTTATCAGATATGTATGCACCGCCTCCACCTCCGCCGTAAGAGGAACCATCATTCCCGTTTCCCTCATTCGTTCTTCCGGCACCGCCATTACCTCCATCCAAAGAAGTACCCGTTCCAGCCGTAGTACCAGTCGCATCACCTCCTACACCCAATGAACCGGCTCCGCCACCGCCAGCTCCGCCCATTGATAAAGAACCATTGGCGCCATTTCCACCTCGGTAAACAACATCACCAACACTACTTGTTACTGAGCCCTGTCCACCCGAAACAGTTTTTCCATCTGGTGCAGCACCTCCATTTCCTCCCTCAGCATAAACCAGTGTACCATCCCCAAAATAGGATGGATTACCTTTTTGGCCTGATGAGTTGACTCCATTCATCTGGTCGCCAACAACAATATTATAAGTGGCGCCAATTACAATCTCTCCGTCAGCAACTGTCAGAATAGACTTAGCATAAGATCCTCCTGCACCACCACCGCCACCGCGTGATTTATTGCTTATATTTCCTCCTCCAGAGCCACCACCTCCCCAACATTCAACAGTAATTTCTGTTACACCGGCGGGCACAGTAAAAGTATAAGTCCCTGGATTATTGAAGGTTTGTGTAGTTTGTGATGTTCCGTGGAATGAAAAGAAAGTAAAAAGAAGAATCATGAATACATGTAAAGCAGTAGCTTTCACGCGTTGCGAGATTCTACTAACCACTTTGCTTGTAAGGAATAACTGTGATATGTTACCACCAATAACTGTCAGCACAATTCTTTTTACCCGTTAATACAAATTAGCCAGATGTATACATTATTCCCGATTTTTAAACGATCGGCATTTTGTTCGTCAGGCCATTTTTGTTTTGAATGTTGGATTGATACTTATACCAGTCAAGATGAATAAAGATTATAATTTTATCCCGGCACACGTTTCTGGATTACAACACTCAGTGTCGCAAAGATATAATTCCCAACAAACAATTTATTGGGAACAAAATTAATTAATTAACAACAGGGTGTGCACAAATTGGGAATTAATCCCATATTGGGAATTATGTGAAATTGTCAATTTGTATTTTAACGATTACGCAGTAAAATAAGGCTATTTATCACGGAAAGTATTCTCTTAATTTGAGAAATCTTTGCTTTTTTCTTTTAATTTTTTCAAATCGTTTACTAAGAAATTCCCATAAAAAGAAACCAGGAAACAATTTCCATCGGGATTATCATTACGGATAAAGATATGACATTCTGAATATTTCTTCTTACCACCTAATAACCAAACTTCGGCATCAGAAT
Source organism: Draconibacterium sp. (assembly GCA_035399765.1). Lineage (GTDB taxonomy): Bacteria > Bacteroidota > Bacteroidia > Bacteroidales > Prolixibacteraceae > Draconibacterium. Next base: position 43,830 of record DAOPJR010000005.1, read on the forward strand.
CATTATCTTCATCTTCAAATTTTTTGTATTGAGACGGCAACATTGAAACTGCTTTGCGAATAAAAGATTCTCCGCTCATTTTTCCTTTCTCCGGATTGTATGAGAGAAAACGAATCTGATTCAAATCTCCTGAAACGTTTTTTTCTTCGCCATCATCGCCCAGGTCAATATTAAATGCATCTGTCATATTCTTAGTGAAAGTAAAACAACTTATCCCGTCCTGATCTTCAAAGGTATCGTATATTCTATCGGCTTTGCTTTGCGCGCAGGCAAGAAGGGTAGAAAGCATCAATCCCAATGCAAAAAAGAGTGTGGTTATTGTTCTCATTGTCTGGTATTTAAAAGGTCTGCCTTTCGCGCAGACCTTTGTATTTTTAATTGTTTTCTTTTAATGTCAATCCTTCTGGTTTCATCACCCAGTATTTTCCAACCATATCGCCGTCCCAGGTATTCGACACATTTTCAATATCATGAATGATCTCGTCCATATCATCATTCAGGAAAATCGCTTTTCCTTCCGGTACCTTCACGGTAATGTAAACTTCCTGATTACGCCATTTTTCTTTACCCCCAAGAAAGAAGTAGGGATCAAAAACAAGCGTTGAATCAGTCTGATTGAATTGATATTCAATTTCTTTACAATTTTCCTTTGCATCTTCCCGTGATTTTCCGCGCGAAACATATTTTACATTGATAACAAAATCATCGGTACTGCTACGAACCACATCCAGTTCCGGTTTTCCCACAAAAACCTCTTCTCCATCAACCATGTAAACATTAAAATCTTTAATATCCCAATCCAGTTCTGCATAATCTTCATATTTGTTTTCAGCAACATTCAAATACAGGGTTTGGCATGAATCACAGGAAATTACCTGGCTGTTTGTAATCGATGAGCGATCTTTATAATGTTTAATTTGTGTTCCTGAAATCACCAAAAGAGCAATTAATGAAATGAACCAAATACCAAGCATACTCAGGATAATAGCTGTGTTGTTTGATTTATATCGGAATACCATTTTCGTTCCCAAATAAAGAACAGCCAGGAGAGGAATTCCGGTAAGAATACCAACCAGGATCATTCCAAGTGTAACTGTACCAGGTTCAACAAAATAATTCAGGAAATCAGGAACATGGACCTCAGGGCTCCACAAAAGTGGCCAGCCTGAAACAAATGATTGACCAATTACCATTGATGAGATCAAACCAAGTAAGCCGAAGAAACCTGTAATTACGAGCAGTATTCCCAAGATAATTACGAGTACTTTTAATAAAACCTTAAAGATGTTGTAAACCACATCGCCGGCACCTTCTACTGATTTTTTCCCTTTCGAATAAGTATCTGACTCTTTAAATTTTTTATAACTTTCCTTTACTTCTTTTACTTCTTCTTTAATCGATTTTTCGATATTCTTTACTGTAGCTTCCTGCCCGCGCATTTCCAAACGTTGAGCAGTATTAACTGCTTTCGGTACGGCAATCCACAAAATCAGGTAAGCAAGTAGCGCTGCGCCGGAAGTAACAAAGAAAAGTACGGCAAAAATAATCCTAAGAATTACAGGATCCATGTTAAAATATGCGCCGAGTCCGCCACAAACGCCCCCTAAAACCCGGTGGTCGGGATCGCGGTATAATCTGCGTTTCCGTTTTGCTTCAGATTCGATGCTTTCCTCTTCTCCTTCTTCTTCTGCAAAATCTTCAGGCGTTCCCATGGTTTTAATCACTTCGTCCACCCATTCAACTGTAATCACTTTTTTATCGTCACCAGTTTTCGCGCTGAATATTTCTGCAATACGAGCTTCAATGTCGGCAATAATTTCTTTGCCTTCATCGTCGGTCCCAAAATGATTTTTGAGGTTGATCAGGTACTTTTGAAGGACTTCGTATGCGTCCTCTTCAATGTGAAATATAGTACCACTTATATTGATTGTGAATGTCTTCTTCATCTTGTTTTTTGTTTGAAATTATCCGGTTACGAGTTAAGTATTGTTGGTTTTAATGGTGGCTACGGCATCTACAAGTTCGCTCCACGATTCTTCCAGTTCACCTAAAAAGTTTCTTCCAACTTCAGTTAATTCATAATATTTACGAGGTGGCCCCTGGGTTGATTCCTCCCACCGATATGCCAGGTAACCGGCATTCTTCAGGCGGGTAAGCAGCGGATAAAGCGTTCCTTCCACCACAATCATTTTAGCAGCTTTTAATGCTTCAATGATATCGCTGGCATATAGCGGCTTTCCGTCAAGAACGAGGAGGATACAATATTCCAGAACCCCCTTCCGCATTTGTGCTTTTGTGTTTTCTATTTTCATTTCATTTCCCACTTTAAATTCCTAGTTGATTTTCTGTTCTCTCTGCATCATCACAGCTTACATTTGCCATACTTTTTCGGATATCATCCAGTCTTCCAGTTCCAAAGAAGGTTCTATTGATTCTTCGGGAAGAAACACATTTTCGTTAAACATCCAGGCTTCGGGTACCAGGTTCGATTCTGTTTCAACCGATAAATTAATGGATGGGACTCCGAAAGTTGATTCATTGGTCATCCAACTTTCAAGTTCCATGTTTGACTCCTGATCATTTTCAATAGCAAAAACCATATTACTATTTTCTGCTGGAACATCTTTGGTATCAACCATGGCGATGGCGATGTTTCCAAAGCTACTGTTCTCCAAAATTCGTTTCCAAAAATCCTGTGCACTAACTGTAAAGCTAATCAGAACAAAACTTACAAATACGGCTGCCCACCTAAGAAGAGTTTTCTGAACATTGTTTTTTGTTTTCATGACTTTTTCTGTTTTGCTTGTTTTTTGTTTTTCTGCTTTTAAGACGATGTTTTCATGTTTGCGTTACAACTTATAAAGAACTTTTCTTAAAAAACTACTTTCTTTTACATCGTTGTTTGCATTACAAATATATGTATGTTTTTAAGTACCATGCAACACATAGTACTAATTTTTTTCACAAAACAATAAGGAAAAGAAGATAATAATTTGATAACCAAATATATAAACACACTAATTTTTAATAATAATTTTTATCGCCTATTTTTTGAAATCAATTTTATTTAACAATAAAGTGCGACTGGCCTAAAAAATCAACTTGGAATTAGTTAAAAAATTGTTGATAAGCTACTCAAAAAATGTTGACAACTATGTTAATTTTTTTAACAACTATACATCAATTCATTTGGTAATAATTTCTTTTAATATGAATTTTAGGCATGATAAAATGAGGACGTGGCGATAATCATTTATTCAATTATTTAACTTCTAATTAATATAAGTTAAAAAAAGAAAAGCTTTTTTTGTCACAAGTTATGAATCTAGGCATCAGGATTAGTCAGAGAATGAATAACGATAATATCCGATTGAGATTTGGTTCAGTAAAATACACAACACTATCGGGATGGTTCACATCCTTTGTTAATATACATATATCTTATACCCAAACATTTAAGTGATAGATTTGCATTATAATTAAATAATTATTTAAAATCCAAGTTTATGATTAAAAAAATCAGTTTTTTATTAGTAGCGCTCATCTTTTCTTCGGCTACTATTATGCAAGCACAGGTAACCACATCCAGTATGAGTGGACGTGTCACTGATGCTGAAGGAGCTGTAATAGGTGCAACGGTGATTGCAACACACACCCCTTCAGGAACAACTTATGGTACTGTAACCAACGTGGAGGGCCGATTCAACTTAAACGGTATGCGTGTAGGTGGACCTTATACGGTAAAAGTTACTTTCATTGGATATGGTGCATACACACAAGACAACATTACGTTAAGTTTAGGTGAAAACTATGTAATGAACGTTGTGCTCTCCGAAGAATCAACATCATTGGATGAAGTTATTGTTTCGGCAACCCGCACAAAATTCTCTAATGAAAAAACCGGAGCAGCAACCAATATCACAAAAGACCAAATAGCTAATTTGCCCACTGTGAACCGCAGCATTACAGACGTTGCCAGCCTTTCACCTTATGGTGGCAATGGGATGAGCTTTGCCGGTACAGATGGTCGCACAGCTAACTTTACAGTAGATGGAGCTAATTTCAACAATAACTTCGGTTTGAGTGATGCTCTTCCGGGTGGAGGTAATCCAATCTCAATTGAAGCTATTGAAGAATTACAAGTTGTAATTACTCCATTCGATGTGCGTCAAACTAACTTTATTGGTGGTGGAGTAAATGCTATTACGAAATCCGGTACAAATACCTTCAAAGCCAGTGCTTATACTTATCACAGAAATGAAAACATGCGCGGAGATGCTGTTAATGGTATGCAAATACAAGGAGCGCGTGAAAAAGACCGTAGTACAACATACGGTTTCACTTTAGGTGGTCCGATTATCAAAAACAAATTATTCCTCTTTGTAAATGCTGAAATAGAGAAAACACCAACCATTGCCAATCGTTGGAGGGCTTCAACTGATGGTGTTGCAGATGCTGACAATTATATTTCCCGCACAACTGAAAGTGATCTTAAAACGGTTTCCGATTTTGTAAGAAGTAAATATGGATATGAAACGGGATCTTACACAAGTTTCCCTGCAGATGAAAGCAACAAAAAACTTCTTGCTCGTTTGGATTGGAATATCACGAATAAACATCGTTTAGCATTACGTTATAACTACACGAAGAATGCTTCATGGAGATCTCCTAATGCTTCTTCTATGGATGGTGGTACACGTATGTCTGAGGCAAGAATGTCACAAGCCTCAATGTCGTATGCCAACTCGATGTATTCGATGGACAACCTTGTTCATTCATTCTCTTTTGATTTAAACAGCCGTCTGTCTGATAATTTATCTAACCAATTTTTGGCAACATTCTCTAAACTTGACGATGTACGCGGAACCAATTCATCAGAATTCCCATTTATTGATATTTTGAAAGATGGGCAAGCCTATTTGTCTTTGGGATATGAACTTTTTACCTGGAACAATGGCGTTCACAACAACGTTTGGAATATCAAAGACGAACTCACATACTATTTAGGCAATCATAAAATTATTGGTGGAATCGCCTACGAATATAAGATGGCAGATAATGCTTATATGCGTAACGGTACAGGGTACTATCGCTACACGAGTCTTGATGACTTCTTAAACGAAGGAACACCTGAAATTGTAAACTTAACTTATGGCTATGATGGAGAGAGCAATCCTGCTGCTCGCATAAGAACAAACAAGATTGGAGTTTACGGACAAGACGACTGGAGCGTTACTGAAAATTTCAAACTTTCGTACGGACTTCGTATAGATGGGCTTTTCTTTAATAATAGTGACTTAATAACAAACAATGCTATCGCTGCTATTGATTATAACGGTCGTAGTATTGATACAGGGAAATGGCCTACAACAAATATTATATTCTCTCCTCGTATAGGTTTTGTATGGGATACATTTGGCGATAAGAGCTTGAAAGTTCGTGGAGGTACCGGTCTTTTCGCAGGTAATTTACCACTTGTGTTCTTCACCAATATGCCTACCAACGGTGGAATGGTGCAGTATCAGGCACAAATAAATGCATCGAACGCTGCAAAAAAAGGTTTCACTATGGATCAGTTTGCCGGCGGTCTTATAACTGATGCTAACGGTAATGCAAATATTACTGCACTTTATGATAAGTTAATATCATTGGGATATCCTTCAACTATCTCTCCTGAAGATGGAGCACTTCCTTCTGCTATTGCGGCTGTAGATCCAAATTTCAAAATGCCGCAAGCATGGAAAACTTCACTTGCTGTTGACTACGCATTCAAAACATCTTTCCCATTCTCTGCAACAATAGAAGGAATCTACAACAAAACTATCAACGGTGTTTCTATTTCCGATTGGAGTATTCCAAATGTAGGTGGTTTCGCCCGTTTCAACGGTGTTGACAATCGCCCGATTTATCCTGCAGGTTATCGTACCGCCACAAAGGCCTTTGTGCTGGAAAACACAAGCCGTGGCTATAGTTGGTCAGGCAACATCACACTTAATGCCCAACCAACAAAATGGATCAGCCTGATGGCCTCTTATACACACACAGTTGCTAAAGATGTAACAGGAATGCCGGGATCTAATGCAGAATCTGCATTTACATATGTTCCAACAGTAGAAGGTCCCAATAACATTAAATTGCACAATTCGCAATACACCACACCCGATCGTCTTTTGGCATCGCTTACCGCCCACGACAAGAGCGGTAACCACTTTAGCCTTATCTATGAAGGATGGCGTGGTGGATATAATTATTCGTATATGATGGTTAACGATATCAATAGTGATGGTTATAACTATGATGCAATCTATGTTCCAACTGACGATGAAGTAGCAACCAATCAATTCCGTTTTATTTCAGCAGATGATAAAACACGTTTTATGGACTATGTACATGCCGATGATTATTTAAAAAACCAACAAGGAAAGTATGCGGAAGCCTATAGTGTTTACTCTCCCTGGGCACATCGCGTCAACTTCAGTTACAAACATGATTTTGCTTTTAAAGCAGGGAATAATGAACACAAACTGCAACTTAGCTTTGATATCTTAAACGTGGGGAACCTGTTCAACTCCAGTTGGGGTGTAAGTAAGTATTTGAACCCGGAAATCGGTTCCGAAGCTCGTATCCTCAAATACGAAGGTGTCGATGCTGACGGTGTGGCTACATTCTCTACACCATCTTCAATCAATGGTAATACACAAACATTCACGCCAAGAGTCGATTTGTCTCAATGTTGGTATGCTTCTTTTGGTATCAAATATATTTTCAACTAATTTAAAAGTTCTGACAATTATGAAATTAAAAAGAATATTTCCACTTTTCGTTGCAATACTTGCCCTGATGACAAGTTGTAACGATGAAGAAACAATGACAATGCTTGAAAAAATTCAAGTATCGTCATCTTACGTTGCTATACCTGTAGCCGGTGGTTCTACAGCCATTACTGTAACGGCTAACGATAGCTGGACAGTAGAAAATAATGTCTCATGGTTGACTATCTCTTCAAGCTCTGGCAGTGCCGGTGAATCAACGCTTACATTTTCGGCCCTTTCTGCATTGGATGGTCGCAAAGGAGAGGTAAGAATTCAATGTGGTGGCGAAACTCAGAGAATAAATATCATCCAGGGTTTGCCAACAATTGCATCTGCCACATGTGCTGATGTAATTGCCGGACCTGACAGCAAGACCTACCAGGTAACCGGGGTTTGTACAGCAATTGCCAACACACTTTACGGCAACTGGTATTTGGAAGATGAAACAGGCTCTATTTATATCTATGGTACTCTTGATGCCAAAGGTGCAGAGAAAAACTTTTTAAGTTTAGGGCTTGAAGTGGGAGATGAAGTAACTGTTCAAGGACCAAAAACTACCTATGGTTCGACAGTAGAATTGGTAAATGTAACTGTTGTCAAAATCAATAAATCGTTGGTGAAAGTTGATTCGGTATCAAACGCAACACTTCCAATCGAAGGTGGAGAATTTACTGCATACACTACCTGTAAAGGTGAAGGTTTATCTATTGAAATTCCTGATGATGCCAAGTCATGGTTATCCATTTCATCTATCCAAACAATAGGAACCAGTTCTGTTGTGAAATTCAAAGCCGAAGCAAATAACGGTGGAGATCGCAATACCACCCTCACATTCAGCACTACTGACGGAACTAAAAACTATACTGCTCAAACAACTCTTAACCAAACAGGAGCGATAATAGATGCTACTATTGCAGAATTTCTTGCAGCAGAAGTTGGCGATACACAATATCGTTTGAAAGGCGTTATTTCCAGTATTTCCGATGCTACATCGGGCAAATTATACTTGAAAGATTTCTCGGGTGAAACATATGTTTATAAAATTGTTGATTTTGCCTCAAAAGGTCTGAAAGTAGGTGACATTATCACAATTGTTGGAAAACGTGCTGCATATAATGGATCTCCACAAGTAAGTGGTGCTGTGCTGGAAAGCTCTATTTCAGTAACTCCTGCTACTATTGCTGAGGTGCTGGCTAAACCTGACGACAACAATACTTACTTTATGGTAACCGGAGAGATTACATCAATTACCAGTGACAAATATGGTAATCTGTATTTTAAAGACGGTGATAGTGAGATTTTAGTATATGGAGTTTATCCGGGTTATGGTGCAACTGGCGACGCCAGGTATTACTTCTTAGGTGACGCAGGCATTAAAGTTGGTGATACACTTACTGTAATTGGAACAAAGGGTTCCTATAACGGAGAAAATGAAATTAAGTATGGTTTCTATTTCAGCCATGTAAGTGCACAATAAAATGTAATATTCTTCCATTATTAATTTATTGGAATACGAAATAAAAGAAGCCGCCTTGTGCGGCTTTTTTTGTGCTCACATTCAAACAAATAAAAGTTGTGGCTGTTTTTTTAAATGAATTTGTAATTTTGCAGCCGTTTATTTTCAATGAAGATGGAACAGGTACAGATAGACAGAATGTTGGAAGAAAATGGGTACATCGTTGAAACGATTGATCCGGCAATTAAATTGGTGGAAGAAATCAATCGTCTCAAAAAAGAAAAGAATGCTGTCATTCTAAGCCATTTTTATGTTGAAGGAGAATTACAGGACATTGCAGACTATGTGGGAGACAGCCTTGGATTGGCACAGGCTGCAGCAGAAACCGATGCCGATCTAATTGTATTTGTTGGAGTGCATTTTATGGCCGAAACAGCCAAAATTATTAATCCCTCAAAAAAAGTGATCCTGCCTGACCTGAAAGCCAGCTGTTCGCTTGCGGAATCAGCCCCGGCTGACAAATTCGCAGCGTTTAAAGCCCAATACCCTAACCACAAAGTGATAACTTACATTAACGCTACTGCGGCGTTAAAAACCATGTCCGATATTGTTTGTACTTCGGCGAATGCAGCAAAAATTGTCGAAAGTTTTCCAAAAGACCAGAAACTTATTTTTGCCCCGGATAAAAACCTCGGAAATTACATTAATAGCATTACCGGAAGAGACATGGTGCTGTGGGATGGTGCCTGCATGGTTCACGAGCAATACTCTGTAGAAAGAATCGTGGAATTGATGGACCAACATCCCGATGCCGAATTCATTGCTCATCCTGAATGTGAAAAGCCTGTTCTTCTACTTGCCAAACACATCGGATCTACAACAGCACTGCTAAACTATGTACAGAAAAGCAATACAAAGAAATTTATTGTAGCTACTGAAAGTGGCATTTTGCATCAAATGACCAAAGCATGCCCGGAAAAAGTTTTCATCCCGGCACCTTCAGCGGATTCAACCTGCGCCTGTAACGATTGTTCATACATGAAACTAAACAGCCTTCAGAAGCTTTATGTCTGTTTGAAACACGAACAACCCGAAGTTACACTTCCGGAGGATGTAATCGAAAAAGCCCGGATTCCAATCCAACGAATGTTGGAAATTTCGAAATAATAGTTTTCCCGAACCTCCTGGGGGAAAATAAAAAGGATTCCATCTCTCAAAAAGATGGAATCCTTTTTATATACAATTTATTGAAGAATACCAACGACAGAATCAGTCGCCACAACATTTTGTACCAGTAAATTCTCCTGAGAAATTTCGATAGCTCGTAACAGTGTTTTATCAATTTGTTTAATAATCGGATAAAAACCTTCTTCTCCGATTATATTCCTGGCTATGTATGCTTTTAACTGCGTGTCGATCACTTCTCCTGATTCCTTTAATCCGGCGGGATCTTTTTTAACTCCTTTTTCTTCGGCATAAGCCAGAAAATCATTCATCGCATTTTCTTTGTCAAGATAAGATTCAAATTCCCCGGCATTGGTAAATGTTGAAAGAACATCACGATGTTGATCGGCGTATGAGTATGCGAACGAATAAATCAGCCCTCTGCGGAAAATCTGGTTAAAATAATCGGAACTACCGGTAGTATCAGCCGGGACAAAAAAGTCGGGCATAATGCCCCCGCCGCCATAAACAATGCGGCCTGATTTGGTTGTATATTTTAATGAATCATCGAAATGAATACTGTCAGCCACCAGTTGCTCCATATTATGAAAACGCTCGTAAATATGGTTGTAATACTCTTCGTTACCATCTTTATACGAACTCTGAATACAACGTCCACTTGGCGTGTAAAAACGCGCTACGGTTAGTCGGAGTGCCGAACCATCCATTAACGGAATTTGTTCCTGCACCAGTCCTTTTCCAAAGGAACGACGCCCGATTACAAGTCCCCGGTCGTTATCCTGCATGGCACCGGCAAAAATTTCGCTCGCAGAAGCTGAAAATTCATCAACAAGTACATAAACACCAATATCTTTAAATGAAGTTCGGGAAGAAGCATTATACATCTTTCTGGGCTGGTTTACACCTTCAGTATATAAAATTGGTTCACCCTTTTGTAAAAATTCATCCACCATCTGAAGAACTGCTACCAGCGAACCTCCTGGATTTCCGCGCAAATCGATAATCACTTTTTTAGCCCCTTCAGACTGAAGCTTGTTCATGCCATCCACAAACTCTTCGTAAGTAGTGTTGGCAAAACGGCTTACTTTTATGTAACCCGATTCAGGATTGATCATGTACGAAACATCCACGCTGTAAATGGGAATGTCGCCACGGGTTATTTCAAAATCAAGTTTGTCGCCGTAATTCTTTCTTAGAACTCCCACGTTTACCGTCGAATTTTTCATCCCGCGTAAAAGATTCATAATGGTTTGATTGCTTGCTCCAACGCCTGCAATTACCGAATCGTTAACAGAAATAATACGGTCGCCCGGAAGAATACCAACCTTGCTCGACGGCCCGCCTGAAATAACTTCGATAACACGGACCGTGTCTTCCTGTATAGAAAACTGAACGCCAATACCTGAGAAATTTCCCTGCATTTCTTCCTGTACTTCCTGCATATCTTTCACCGGAATGTAAGTAGTGTGAGGATCCAGATTTTTCAGAATTTCAGGAATAGTTTTTTCCTCAATCTGATCCGTATTAACACTGTCGACATAACCCGCTTTGATCAAATCCATGATGGTGCTGATCTTATCCGGATGATTGTATGCCATTCCACTGTAAATTGGGCTGGCATTCTTTTTAAGCATGTTCCCTATTAAAACCCCGATTGCCACAGAAAGAGCAATCAACAAGGGAAGAAGTATAACTGTTTTCTTGTTCATCTTTTTAATTTGTTTGTTTCATGATTTTTCTGAAAATGAACCACTTATATTTCAACCTGCTCCACATCAATTCCCGCTCGTTTTAACAGGTTAATTCCGTCTTCCAAACGATAACTTTCAGTAAAAACAACCCGTTTTATTCCTGCCTGAATAATCAACTTCGAGCACTCAAGACAAGGAGACGAAGTTACATACAATGTAGCTCCATCACTGCTGTTGCCCGACTTGGCCACTTTTGTGATTGCGTTGGCTTCGGCATGCAAAACATAAGGTTTTGTTTTATTATTTTCATCTTCGCACACATTCTCAAACCCCGACGGTGTACCATTATACCCATCAGAAATGATCATTTTGTCTTTCACGATTAGCGCACCAACCTGACGTCGTTTGCAATACGAGTTTTGAGCCCAGATATCCGCCATCTTTAAATAGCGCTGATCGAGTAAGCGTTGTTTTTGTGTGGTCATATTATTTTTTGTTCTTAATAAGTAGCACCTTTCGGTACGCATTACAAAAGTAACATTGATTTTATACCAAATGCTTTTAATATAACAGCAGTAGGCAATTAGAGTTTGATTTTATGATTTTTTAAATCTTTTTGCGTTGATAATACTTATTGATCAAAAAAGCATTTGACTGGATGCACTGCTTTTTAAATTTGAACATAACAAACAAAAAACGCCGCTAAAAGCGGCGCTAAAAATTCAAATAGTATTTTGATTTATTCTTTAATTAACAACCAAACGTCGGAATATTTGTCGAATGACTGGCGAACCTGGGCAATCCGGCTACGTGCTTCTTTTTCATTTTTGTATGAATTAACACATACCCTGTAATAACCCGTTTCGCTGTGTAGAATAATCGGTGTAAAACCTTCATCGAGCAAAGTAGTACGATAATTTTTTGCATTCTCAAGTTGTGAGAACGAACCAATAATCACAAAGTAAGTGTTGTCTTCATTCCCACTTCTGTCATCCTGATCGGTAAATGAAACCTGCTCGGTCCGAACCGCAATCGGCTTTTCATCAACAACCGGTTGAACCGGTTTATCAGCAGGCTTTGTTTCTGTTCCGGGAACAGTAAAAACTTTGGTTGCAGTATTATCGGTTGTATACTCCGATTGGGCCGGTTGTTTAAATGTTTTACAGGCTGAAAACAAAAAAACGAGTGCTGTTAAAATGAGTGTTATCCTTTTCATTGTTCACATTTTTCAGTTTATAAACAGAGCGAAGGTACGGATATTCCAATCGCTGCATTCTGAGTAAGAACGCAAGTTTTGCACAGAATGTTGTTTGAAACTACAAAATATGAGGGGTTCGAATCACTGGATTGTTAACAACGTGCCTTGGCTCCGCCACCACCGAAAAACATCATTACTCCCAATAAAAAGCCGAAATCGTACCAGCCTCCGTTATTTGGAAATGCATAAATTTCATAATCGGTAAAAAGGCTGCCAATAAAGCTGAATAGAAGTATGAACCCGTGTAGTAATCCTTTCAGAAAACCGGGTGGATCAGTAATATTTCCTATTGACTGGGTTGCACAACCTGTGAATAAAACAGCTCCAAGAACGAGCACGATCAGTAGTGGTAGTCTTTTTTTCATGATGTGAAATTTTGGGATAAGTTAGCACCTTTCGCAAAGAACTGCAAAGCTTAATGCCCAATAAAATATTAAAATTGAATGAGTTCCGATTATTCGTTGATAATCCTCTTCATAAAAGCTAAAAATTCAGGCGTATTGAGTCGCTCATTCAACATAACAAATGGTGGATTTCGAAGATCCTCGCGGTTATATTGAAGTGCTTCAAAAGAATCGTGCCGAAGTACTGCTCCGCCAAATTCTTCAACCATCAGTTGCCCGGGAGCTGTATCCCACTCCGAACAGGGGCCGGCTTTGAGGTACATGTCAGCATTGCCTTTAATCATCTGAACCTGTTTTTTAGAGCTACCACAATGCAAAATCTCTACTTCAAATTTTTGTTTGATCTTATCAATCAACTCAGCCTCGCGTGGTTTAAAAAACGACCTGCTCGCAGCAATCCGAATGGTTGCTCGTTTTGTGTAAGGCCGTGAAAGCTGAATGCTTTCAATATTTTTATTGAATTCAATAATTCCTTTTCCGCGCTCGCAAAACCACCCGGTTTCTGCCAGTGGTTGGTAAATCCAGCCAAGTTCGGGAGAAGTACCCTGAATCAATGCCAGATTAATGCAGAACTCACCATTTTGTTTGATAAACTCTTTGGTCCCATCCAACGGGTCGATTACAAAATATTGTGTCCATTTGCTTCTGACCGAATGATCTGGAATGTATTTTTCCTCATCCATAACAGGAATCCCTGGAAACATTTTTTCAAGTCCTTCGTTAAGGATACGGCTTGATATTTTGTCGGCCCGTGTTACCGGTGAGTGGTCCGCTTTTGTTTCGGCAGCGAAATCGTTGCTGCGATACACCTCCACAATCGCGCGTCCGGCTTTTACCAGAAGTTTATTGATTTGTTCAACAAGCTCTTGATTCATCGTAGTCACAGGTTTTTGTAAATTTAATCTGAAAGGGTCTGGCAACGAAAACTCCTGGCCTGTTTTCAAAATCATTTAAATGTTTCTTTACACTGAATATTTTTTTACAGTGAATATCATTTTCAAATTCTGCCTATTCTGCTGGCTGAAAATTGATACCTTGTAGCTCATAATTTTGAATTATCTGCATGAACCTTGCAAAAAATAAATATCTTGTTTTTATCTTTTTTTGTCTCTTAATCATTGTACACCATTTTGCCGGATACCTTGGGCACTTTGGTTACGATGATATGCTATACGCCAAACTCGCTCACAATTTAAATTTAGGACAATTTAATCCACAAGATCACTTTTCATTTCGAATTACACTGCTAGGACTCACTTCATTAAGTTATCGTTTGTTGGGAATAAATGATTTTGCCTCTTCGCTGCCATCAATGCTGGCTTTCACTGCCACTCTTTTCCTGGTTTTTATAGTTCTGAAAAAGGAGAAACCGGTGATCATCGTCATTGGGTTAAGTTTTTTCAGTTTAAACTTATGGGGGCTATTTTATTCCGATAAACTGATGCCGGATGCATTGGTAACTTTTTTTGCTTTTTTGAGCATCTTTTTTATTTACGTCTATAAATTCAGAAAAAGAACTTTCCCTGTTTTGGTTTATGCTTTTGCCGGAGCACTGGCTCTTTTCCTTGGCTTCAACACAAAAGGTAATATTGTACTTGTATTCCCGCTGTTGGCGTATCTTTTTATTGTTGATTTAATCCTTAAAAGAGATCTGAGGTTCTGGCTTTTGTTTATCGGAAGCTCTGTTCTGTTACTGCTCATTTATTTTACATTTTACCATTTCGTTTTGGGCAATGCATTTGCACGGTTTCAGGCAATCATTCAAAACAGTTATTTAAATCAATGCAGTTACTCCGAACAACCATTTGTAATTACATTAAAACGAATCGCTTATCAGCTTCTATTATTATTTATAAGTCATGCACTGATCACCGGATTTCTTTTCATTTTTGCTTCGCCAAAACATTTATTCAGCAAAAACACATTTTTGTTTAGAACAAACACCGGATTTTTCGTTCTGTCAGCGGTCGTACTGTTGTTATCTTCCAACTTCATGACTATTTCTGTCACAGGCTACTCTCCGATGTGCCTTGATCCGCGCCATTTTCTATTTATTGTTCCCATTGCAGGAATAGCAGCAACTTTACTTATCAAAGACAATATTCAGAATCTGAATTTTATTGTTCGATCAATAGTTCTAGGAATAATTGTAATGGTCGTCGCTTACGTTAGTAAAAGCAATACTTCGTGGTTATTATATCTTCCGCTGATTGTGGCATTAATTGTTAGCAGCCTGTTTAGAAAAACGCGTTTCAATTATGTTATTTTCTCTGTTCTCATTTTTATTGCACTGTCCATAAACCTGGTTCAAATGGCAATATATGCATACAAAGTAGATTTCAAAAAACAGGAGAAAATCTTTAAAGAAACGGTTTTAACTCTTGATCATCCGGCCCTGGTTTTAACCAATACCGTTCAGCGAAACCTCGCTCATTATCTGAATAAATTCAATAAAACCGGAATAGAAGTATTGTCCTACAATGATTTCGATCAGCATGAACACACAGACAACATCCCGATATATTTATTTAAAAATTACTACACGAGGTATTTAAGTGGTTTAAACGATCAGCAACTACCTTATTATGCCCGTGTTACCGAAGGGTATGAAAAACTTTACCAGGACAAAACGCTGGACATTCAGTTTTTTAAAATTGATAGCTTAACAACAATAAGAACAATACTGGAGGAGAAAAATGATTTTGAAGGGAACAATAATAAGTGGTCCAATTATCAATCCAGTCATAAAATTGTTTATTCCGGGAGTTATTCATCTTTACTTGGAAAGTACTCATCAACGTTAAAAGTTAAACTTGATACTCTTGATATCAAAAATGCAAAACAATTAATAGTAACCGCAAATTTTCAAATCTTGCTTATGGAAGAAAGCGAAGTACGCTTTGTCTTTTCAACTGATTCCTCCGGTTTATGGAAAGGAATAAATTTCGACAAACAAATAAAAGCCTACGGAAACTGGGCCCCAGTCAGTGTTTCTGAAATAATAAATATTGAAGACTTATCGCCTGACGATACTTTTGTCTTGTATATATTGAATAACAAGGAACAAGAAGTTTATTTAGATGATTTTGATATTAGAATTTCAGTAATGAAAAAACAGCTAGAAGATTAAATTTTTGATACTAAATTACAATAAATCAGGTTGTTAAATCTTATTATATTTACACTTTAATTTTTCTTCAATCACCTTATCACTAGATAGTTAAATTAATCTTATGAATTTAATTAATACAGGAGATTTTCTAGAACTGCTAACCAAGTTAAAACAGAGGGGAATAAAATATTTCTTTAGTAAAATCACCTTTAATTCCAGTAAAAGAACACAAAGCACATTTAGAGTTTTAAAATACGAAGGATCAAACTGGTGGATTATCCCGGAGGTTAAACAAAGAGAAAATAAAAAGATAGCTGGAGATATTCATAAGACTTTTGATAAATATCTTCTTGAAAATTATTTTACAGAAGGCAAAAACCTGAAATTATTGTCGGTGGGCTGCGGACTAGGTAACCGGGAAATCAGATTTGCAGAAACCAACTTTTTTGCAGAAATTATTGGAATAGATCTTTCTGCCGACTTAATTGAAAATGCCAATAAAAAAGTTCGAGAAAAAACATTACAAAACATCCGATTCGAACAGGCTGATTTTTATAACTATCAACTGAAGAAGAACTATTTCGATGTTATCCTCTTTCATTCGTCATTACATCATTTTAAACAAATTGATAAAATAGCAACAAGAGTTAAAGACGCGTTAAAAGATGGTGGAATTCTCGTTTTGAATGAATACATGGGAAAAAACAGGCTCCAGTTTTCCAAAGATCAATTACTGGAAATGAATAATCTATTGGAAATGATTCCCAAACAATACAAAAAAAGGTACCTGACACGAATAACGAAAAAAAGAGTTTATGCTCCCGGTTTAATCAGAATGATTATATCAGATCCTTCAGAAGCCGTGGAATCAGAAACAATAAAACCAAGTATACATAAATATTTCAGTGTGATAGAAGAGAAGAAAATTGGTGGCGATTTATTAATGATGGTACTTAAAGATATTGCCCACAATTTTATAAATTCTAATGATGAAATAAGTAAAACTATTCTTCATAAGCTTTTTGAAGCCGAAGATCAATATTTACAAAACACCAAAAACGCTGATTTTATCTTCGGTATTTATAAACAAAAATCAAAAAGCGAAGATGTTTAAAAATTACTGAAAAACTTCTTTTAGTACGTTCAACGATTTTATTTCACCTAAATTATCAAAATGAAGCTGGTAGTAATCTACCAAAACATGAAGCAATGTATCCCGCATTGAACGTGAGATTTTGAATTGATCTAATTCATTAATTTTTAACAACGATAGTTGAATCAGTTTTTCGGTAGTTTCTTTATTGGCAAAAAGAGGGTGAGACGGTTCGTTGCGGACTATTTCTCCTTTTCGCAAATCGAACCAGCCTTCAAAAGTGGTTTTTCGCGTATCGGGCATAAATCCAAAATACTCAGTTAACCGGAATAAAAAATACAGGTGAAAATTCTGCCAGCCCTGTTCCATTAAATCAAAATACAAAAGTGCATTTTTAATAAAATCAAACAATTCCGGATAACTCTCCTGTTCGTGAATGGTTTTATATAGCATTTCGGCAAGAAAAATTGCCTGAGTTGATTTTGCAATTTCAAAAGGGATATTCTGATAGGCTTGCAGGGATTTTATTTCTTTGATGCGTTGAATCTCCCGTGTTTGTTTTTGATATGCTTCCAGATCGACCAAAAACAGAGGCTGTAACAAACCAGCTTTATTCTTCGATTTTCGACTTCGGGACGCGTTTACCATATAGCTCTGCCGGCCAAAATCGCGTGTAAACACGGTTGCAATAACACTACTTTCGCCGTATTTAATAAAATGGAGTACTATTCCCTCGGTAGCAGCAAGCATCAGTTAGCTCAAAGTTAAAGTACTATTAATGAATGAAAAGCAGCTTGGTGATATGGGTTTGATTCCCATATTTGTCGTTGCAAAATACCAGGTAAACTCCTGTTTTTACCCGTTTTCCATTTTGGTTTCGTCCGTCCCAAACTGCCTGACCTCCCAAAGAAGTTGTTTTAAATACCAGATTTCCGCCAATATCAGTAATCTTTACATCCGACTCTGCAATTAGTCCGGTAATGGTTACCGGCCCATCGTAGGTTTCACGAACCGGGTTGGGATAAACATACACTTCGCTGTAATCGTTTTTTCCGCCGCTGGCATCCCCCTGGTACGAAATCAATCCTTTATCGGTACCAAAGAATACCTCGCCGCTTTTTTCGTTTACCGAAATAGAACGAATAGTATTCGAAAGAAGCGGACTGTTCTCCGCCGTGAAATGTTCGATTTCCTTATCTCCGCTCTCGGAAACCAGAAATACGCCCGAACCATTTGTTCCCAGCCATTTTCGGTTTGCACCATCAATGGCAATTGCGGTAACGGTTTCAGTGGATAATAGTGGATGATAAATACCATCATTCAGGTCGAGACCGGGTTGAGATGCGTAAAAAACTTCTACTTCCCAAATCCGTTCAGGATTATTGTAAACTGCCACTCCTTGTGAGGTACCGATCCAAATAGCTCCCTGTTGATCTTTTGCAATAGAATAAACGTCACTCATCCGGGTTGTATATTCCTCGGTGCCATTGGTGAAATAACTTGTCACGTTTAATTTACGGATTCGGTCGCCGGTTTTATCCACTACATATGCATCATTTCCACGTGGAATCAGCACCCATTTATCATCATTATCACTTACAACCAGCGGCCCGATCTTTTTACCCACGGCCTGGCTCATTGTAAATGACTTCCAGTCGCCCGACGGACTCAATTTATGAATGTTCTTTTCTGCAGTCGCTGTATTAGTGATCCAGAGATTCCCTTCTGAATCAAAGTCAAGTCCACCAATTCTTACATATGGTTCGTTGGGCTGCTGCGGCAATTCCGTTTGTAACGGACTGTTGAAATTCGTGTAACGTTCTACAAACTCGTCATTTCTGAATTCAAGTACACCTCCTCCCCAGCTGCCAACAAAAATATGGTTTTCGTCTGCCGGATCAACTGCAATACAAACGATATCTTGAAAACCGGTTAGTTCAGGTATTTCCTTACTGCTGAAATTTGTCCATCGCCCATCTTTAAACCGTTTAAAATAAGGCGGCAAAAAACTGTTGTTCCAGCCACTGGTACGACCGCCCGGTGCCACCCATAATGCCGAAGAAGAATTCGTCAGAAAAAACACCTCGTTATCAACAGGTCCATCCGGAAATGATGATTCAAAGTTATTCCCGTCATAATGCACCAGGGCTTTCTGATGGTCAGCTATCCAAATAGTACCATCATTCGAAATAGCTGTACTTTTCGCGTAAATATAGGAAACAGTCTCTCCTTCGAATTGGTAAGAACTGATCTTGCCAGCCTGCGAAAAACCAGTATTAAAGATTACAATTTCATGACTTCCGGTGAAAGTAAGATAATCGCCATTCGAAGCGAGTTCTTCTACATTTCGCATCGATGCGTAAAAACCCGTCCAACTGTTTCCATCCCAGATAAACGACTCATCGTTATTTGTTTCGCCCGGAGTATAAACGGCTACCAGTTTACCAGCGTGCATCTCAAGTTCAGTGAATTTTTCTCCGGCGTGCGGAACCAGTTCATCTTTGCTCCAATTCGTATAATCAAGCAAGTTTACCCCGCTATCCGGTGCATATAGAATTCCATCTTCTGTTGCCGCATAAATATTCTGATTATAAAAATCAACATCATAAACCGCCAGTGGAGATCCACCGTCGCCAATAAAATAAGTATCTTTTATTTCATTTCTATCCAGATTAAGAACAACAATTCCAAATCCGCAAGCAATAAAAGCTTCATGTCCGTTAATTACGACATTGTAAATGCTTTTGTCTGCAGTCAAGGTTTTTCGTTTGATATCCGACAGATTTATCACTTCTCCGCCACGAATAATATCCAGGTTACTGTTTGTGTAAGCAATAATCAGTAAATCAAGTTCGGCACTGTGTGCAAGTGTTTTGATACCAAAGTCAGATAGGCCACTAATTTTGTTTGTACTATTATCATCCGTATCATAATAGAACAGACCGCCTTCTGTTGCACAAAAAACCTTTGAGCCATCAACTACTGTTTTAATCCCGTTGGAATATGAAAGATAATCTTTCCAACTGCCTAGTTGTGCCAGGGCAGGTAACTGCAAAAACAGCAATATTGAAATCAGAAATGTAAATATTCTCATAAATGAATTTAAGCTAATTCTTTCAGACAATTAACCAGTTTTTGAACAGCGCGACCGCGGTGGCTAATCTTGTTCTTTTCCGATAGGTCCATTTCGGCAAAGGACTGATCAAAACCATCCGGTTGAAAAATAGGATCGTAGCCAAATCCCGCCTCTCCTCGTTTTTCTTTCAGAATTATACCATGTACAATTCCGTCAAAAAGTTGTTCCTCACCGTTCAAAATCAACGAAATTACAGTTCTAAAACGTGCTTTTCGATCGTTTATTTTAGCCATTTTATCCAACACCTTTTTCATGTTGGCTTCAGCACTCTTTTCTTCTCCGGCATAGCGAGCCGAATAAACACCTGGTTCACCATTAAGTGCTTCTATCTCAAGTCCGGTGTCGTCGGCAAAGCAGTTGTACCCGTATTTGTTATAAATGAAATATGATTTTTGGCTGGCATTTCCTTCAAGGGTCTCCTGTTCTTCGGGAATTTCTTCTTCACATCCTATATCATTTAAACTAAGCAAGTGAAACTCATTGCCTAAAATAGCCTGTAATTCTTTTAATTTATGTTGATTGTTTGTTGCAAAAACTATATCCATTTTCCGAATTTTATGTAAAAATAAAGAAAAGCCTGTGCTTTTTGTACTTCATTTAAATATAAGCAGAATGACCGTCAGCGAAATTGATGAGAAATTTGTAAACAACCTGCACTAATTATCAAAAAGCAACCGTGCGACAGTGATAAATTTTATGCAAGAGCACGAAGAAGAATTAGCGCACCGGGTTCGAAAAGAAGTCTACTCAAAATTAACTACGGGAAAGAAAAACGGCTAAAGCTATTCGCAGGCACAAGTGTGTATACAATCAATAATCTGGCTTAACATCTCATATTTCAGGTAATAATAAGTGTTTTTCCCTTCGCGTTTTGCACAAAGGACACCTTTATCACGCAAAATTCCAAGATGATGTGAAGTAGTAGATTGCTCAATTTGTAAGAGTTCGTGAATTTCTGTAACGGTCAGTTTCTTACCACCTTCCAAATGTTTAAGAATGGCTATTCGAATCGGGTGTGCCATCGCTTTTAACATGGTGGCCGCAAGCTCCAAACGTTCTACACTTAATTCTTTGATCTCTTCCATGGATTTGGTTTTATTGGATGCAAATATATAAATATTTAAGGATATTGCTTTTAGGCTCCGTTTTAAAACAAATCAGGCAGTTAATCGTTAAAGTTTTTTTGATGAATTCAATATTTTTAGATGAATTTGTTTTATGTTCGTTCAAACAATAATAAAGAGGGTATCCTATAGATGTCGACATTAAATAAAATAAAAGCACCCATTGAAAAAGACTTGCTGGAATTTGAACCCTATTTTAAAAAATCATTGCAAAGCGACATCCCACTTTTAGCCACGATCCTTAATTTTTTATACCGAACTAAGGGCAAGCAACTTCGCCCGATGTTTGTGTTTTTGTCGGCAAAACTTTTCGGTGAAACCAATGAATATTCGAAGCTGGCAGCCTGCTCGGTAGAACTGTTGCATACTGCAACTTTGGTACACGACGATGTGGTGGATGAATCGTACGAACGACGCGGTTCATTTTCGGTAAAAGCTCTCTGGAAAAACAAACTGGCTGTTTTAGTTGGCGACTACATCCTGGCAAAAGGATTATTAATGCAGCTGGAAAACAAGAAGTATAATTTTCTGCACTTGATTTCCAGGGCGGTTCAGGATATGAGTGAAGGCGAAATACTGCAAATGAAAAAAAGCCGGAAGCTGGATATAGATGATGACACATATTTTGAAATCATCCGTAAGAAAACAGCTTCCCTGATAGCTACCAGTATGGCTATTGGAACCGCATCCACAACTGAAAATGAAGAGCTGGTTGAAAAAATGTACCGGATCGGGCAAGATGTAGGAATCGCGTTTCAAATCAAAGACGATATTTTTGATTACCAGTTGAAAGGCATTATTGGAAAGCCTATTGGAAACGATATTAAAGAAAAGAAAATCACACTTCCTCTGCTACATATTTTAAATTCTGCAGATAAATCCGAACGTAAACGAATTCTTCACCTCATCAAACGAAAAAATAAAGACACCAAAGTAGTTAAGGAACTGATCCAACTTGTGATTGACCGCGGCGGACTTGAATACGCCGAAACCCGAATGAATGAATTCAAAAACAAAGCCATCGACGCATTGAAAGAATTTCCGGATAGCGAAGCCCGTAAATCGCTGATCGGGTTGATGGAGTACATCAC
>DAOPJR010000005.1:66291-70518 GCA_035399765.1 Draconibacterium sp.
TCCAGTATCAGGTATTGGCCTTTTATTCCGGTTAATACCCCTTCAATTTCGGGCATTTTATCAAAACCAATGCTGGTAACAGAAGTAGGATAATGCTCTACAGGATAAATTATTTCAGTAACAGAATCATCCGGTTCAATATATTTATGAAGCTCTTTGGGAAGTAATCCGATTACTTTCCTTTTTTCAGCTATCAAATCGAAATCGCTTAATATTTCGTTTTTAAGCATCGCACGCCAGTTGGTTTTATCCGTAAAATGGTCTTTTAAAAAAACTTCGATAATGCCGGCTATATGGCGATTGGGTGTTCGTGCCACTTTAATTGCGAAACTGGCACCTTGATCAATCCATCGTGTAGGAACCTGGTGATTTCTGGTTACCCCTACTTTTAATTCACTCGATACAGCCAGATACACAAAGTGATCAATCAAATCATGCTTTTCAGCCCATTCCATATCACGAGCAATACCCAAATGAGCCTTCGAAAGCTCGGGGCGCATAATCGATTCACTGGCTTCGGGGGCAGTTTGTAAACAACTGTAACAAAAGCCTTGTCCGAACGATGTTTTGGTTTGTTTTCCACATGAAACACAATTGATACGTCCATCAAATTTCATGTTTATCTTTTGCCCGATCAAGGCGTTCATGTCAACCATGTTGTTGCCAACTGGCAAAGAGTATTTCACCGGCCCTGCAAGCTCGGTTTTCATTTTCAGGATATTACCTTCGTACTGCATAGAATCTTTTAAGAATGAAACACAGAATAATTTTATTTGTTCCGGTAAGCTTTACAAGTTCTCATCGTTTGCAACCCCTAAGACACCCAAATAAAGTAGCTTGGCAGCGTCTTCCATTATTTCAGGAGTGAGGACATCCGTTTTATCCCGTGGATCGTGGTAATAAACCGGGAAAACCGAATTCCTGGTCCAGAAACCAAAAGTTTTAATGCCAACATTTTCAAAATTGGATTCATCGGAACGTGGCCGGCCGTAATTTTTACGTATTTCTGAAGCATCGATTTCGCGGTGGATATAATTTGTATTTGCGTCTTCAAAGTGTTTAAAAAGTTTGGTATGTGTTTTACCTCCTGAAAGGAAAAATCCGGTTCCGTTGCCCACCATATCCAGGTTGATCATCAATCTTGTTTTATCAACTGGGAATAGCGGATTTTCGGCGTAATACTTGGAACCGTACAAACCACATTCTTCTCCGCCAATTAAAATGAACAAAACCGAACGCTTTGGCTTAACTTCGGGTCTGGCCAGCGCTTTGGCAGCTTCAAGGATATCACAAACACCTGAGGCATTGTCGAGGGCACTCGGGAAATAAACGTCCCCCATTTGTCCCTGTCCGTCGAGGTGTCCGCCAATAATGATCACTTCATTCTTCAAGACCGGGTCTGAGCCTTCGATTAAGCCCACAACATTACATGCTTTTGCATCGGGATGATACAATGTTTTGGCAGTGATCATTATTTTCTGATCTGCCGGCAGTACAAAAGAAGGAGCTTCAAAATTTCTTAATTGCTTGCTGATTTGGTCATAATCTTTTCCGGCATCTTCAAAAATCTTCTGTGTAATTTTAGCATCCACATGCGCGTAAATGAAACCATCAAGGTTCACCGTATTTGGATTTGCAATTTTGCTGTTGTATATCATCCCGGCGGCACCATGTTTTACCGCATTTCTGAATTTATACCGATGATAGGCGTACGGCGTCCATTTACCAAGTGTAGGATCGTTTTTTGTATAATGTATTCCCGATTCAAGAATGATAATTTTTCCTTTTACATCCACATTTTTATAATCGTCGTAACCGAGTTCAGGCGCTGTAATACCATAACCCACATAAACCAATTCAGCCTCAACTGTTCCGCTTGAGGAATTTGAGCCGGGCAAATAATCTTCCGGGAATTTTAATTCTGTTGACTCGTCACCCATTGAATACACAACTTTTCCAAGAGATAATACATCGGAATATTCGTTTGGAAAATACTGAAAATAACTTCCGTTATTAGCCGGTTTTACGCCCCATTCGCTGAACTTATCAGCACACCATTGCGCTGCCAGTTGGTACTCAGGTGAACCCGACAAACGTCCTTCATATTTTTCTGAACTCAGCTCTGTAACAAAATCCATTATTTCATTACTCGAAATGGAATGAAACGTTTTCAGGATTGATTCTTCTGTTTTTTCCTGTGCAAAACTAAAATTTGACCCAATGAATACTGAAAGCAAAACGATAAAAATTCGTGTTTTCATATTTACGATTTTCAGATTGAATGACTTTTAAAAGCGAAAGCTTGCTGGTTTGGAGTGTAAAAATAAAAAAGTTGATGTCAAAGTTCTATAATTGATACAAATCATTCAGAACCTTTACACTAATTTTTTTTACGCTTTTACCGAATCTAAAAATTGTCTTTTTCGTAACTGCCCCTAAATAACATCAAAAAGCACAACTATGAAAATTTTACGGGGAACAGTATTGGGCGGCCTTACTTATTTTATACTTGGGTGGCTTATTTATGGAATTGTTTTAAATGCCTTTATGCAAAATAATTTTAACCAGTGCGCTGCACGGCCTGAAGACGCCATGATTTGGTGGGCCATGATTGTTGCAAGCCTGGTGCTGGCACATTTTTTAACCCTGGTTTTAAAATGGACCAACGCAAAAGGCATTCTGAATGGCTTAAAAACCGGCGGCTTGTTTGGGCTTTTGTTTGGGATAAGTGTTGATCTATCCAACTACTCCATGTCAACAACCTTTAACAACCTTTCTGCTGTACTCGCCGATGTATTTGCTTGGGTAATTATTCAGGCCCTTGTAGGAATGGTTATAGTTCTTACGTGGGGAAAAGCTGACTAAAACAGAAATATAGCGTAGAGACGCCCAAAATAATGGAATCGGCTTTTGGTGCAAATGGTAACAAAATACGCCGCATTGCGGCCGTAATCCCAATTTTGCAACCGTGCCGGCGAAATGCAGTATTTATTTCTGAATTTGTCGGGCATGTTGATGATTATTATCAAAAAGGAACGCGATAGAATCGCACACCAGCGTAGGATTGCTTTCGTTTTGTTGACGTCAACAAAATGATCAGCAGTCAGGTTATCTGTTACTTTGCAAGCTGTTATGGTCAATTTTGATGGTAACTTACAGCAGCGCACCAAAACCATTATCATCGAAAAAAATCAAACAAGTAATTGTCGTTATATTCAATGTCATTTTTATGCAGGATCTCCAAATATTCTTCTCTGAACGTTTTCTTTCTATGGTGTGCTTCCTGGTTTAATATATATTTTACTACCGCATCTATTTGTGAATTTGAATGAGTAAATGCCCCATACCCTTTTTGCCATTCAAATTTATATTTCGATAATTTGTTGTGTTTTATCCATGCATTACTCGATGTTTTAATGCTTTCCACCAATTCGGGGATGAGCTGGTTTAAGTTATAGCCAATAAAAATATGAATATGGTCGGGCATGGAGCCTATTGCCAACAATTTAGATTGTTGTTCTGTACGATTCCGGTAATGTATTTCTCTAGTTCTGTGGCCCAACTTTTACCAATTAAAGCATCTCGGTTTTTGGGAGAGAATACCAGGTGAAAATAGGCCTGTGTGTAGGTATTTGCCATTGGATATGTTTTGAAAGGTTAGTGGTGTATACACCTTGTGTTTGTGCTTTGTTGAATAAAATTACAAATATTATCGGTGCGTTGCACCTCATTTTCTTACTGGGTTCTGTATTTCCATAAATATTGACAGTGCTCTGCACTTGTTGTTTGCGTTGTTTTTCGAATTACAAACATTATCGGTGCGCTGCACCGTTCGGTTATGCTTTGCTACATGTTGAGCAGCATCGCTGCGAAATATTTATAGAATATAATATATCGTTTGAAAGCAAGGAGCAGAGCTCCGCGACAATGATATCAAAAAATGAATGAATAGCCGGAAAAGAATAGAGCAAAACAAATTTTCCCTTTCCCCTCCAGGACAGGAGGGGTGTCCTGACGCTTACAGTCAGGATGGGGTGGTGGATGAAATATTTTACCTCCTCCCCCTGAAACTCGCTTTGCTCATTCAGGGTACTCCTCCTCACGAGGAGGAGAAACTATAATCTGATTCAAGAGCATTAGCCCAGTTCCCCGCCAGCTGCAGGTTTTAGTAAAAAACACCTAACTTACTGATATAGAGATGCCGCTGGCGGCCACAGACATAAGTTT
>DAOPJR010000006.1:0-5044 GCA_035399765.1 Draconibacterium sp.
AACAGATATTCATAACGGTTTTTACCCGTTCCGGATCCGTTTTTACAACCTTCCAGGGTTCTTCGTCGGCCAGGTATTTGTTTCCCAAACGCGCCAGATCCATAGCATTTTTCAACGACTCACGAATTCGGAAGTTATCGAGGCTTTTTTCCACTTCTCCTTTAATTGTAGAAATGGCAGCAAGCGTTTCTTTATCGTAAGCAGTCAGTTCACCAAGTGCAGGAACTACTCCGTCGTAATATTTTTGCGTTAGTACCAGCGCCCGGTTTACAAAGTTTCCAAGGATAGCAACCAACTCGCTGTTATTTCTGGTTTGGAAATCCTTCCACGTAAAATCATTGTCTTTGGTTTCAGGAGCATTGGCTGTTAGTACATATTTCAGTACATCTTCTTTGCCCGGGAATTCTTCCAGGTACTCATGCAACCAAACTGCCCAGTTTCGTGAAGTGGAAATTTTATCGCCCTCGAGATTCAGAAATTCGTTGGCTGGCACGTTATCTGGCAGGTTGTAAGTTCCTTCTGCCTTTAACATACTCGGGAAAATAATACAGTGGAAAACGATGTTGTCTTTCCCAATAAAATGCAGCATCCGCGTTTCCGGATCTTTCCAGTATGTTTCCCATTCCGGTGTAAGTTCTTTGGTTGCCGAAATATAGCCGATAGGAGCATCAAACCAAACATATAACACTTTTCCTTCGGTTCCTTCCACCGGAACAGGAACTCCCCAATCCAGGTCGCGGGTAACGGCACGCGGTTGTAAACCACTGTCGATCCACGATTTCACCTGCCCGTAAACATTGGGTTTCCATTCTTTGTGTCCTTCCAGAATCCATTCAACTAACCAGGGTTCGTACTCATTCAATGGTAAATACCAGTGTTTGGTTTCTTTTAAAACCGGCTGATTTCCACTGATAGTTGAAGTCGGGTTTATCAGTTCTGTCGGACTAAGCGAAGTTCCGCAGCTTTCGCACTGATCGCCGTAAGCTCTTTCAAAGCCACATTTCGGACAAGTTCCAATAATGTAACGGTCGGCCAGAAATTGCTGGTTTTCCTCATCAAAATATTGTTCTGAGGTTTTCTCAATTAGTTTGCCGGTATCGTATAATTTGCGGAAGATTTCTGAAGCCGTTTCGTGATGAATCTTCGAACTTGTTCGTGAGTACACGTCAAAAGATATCCCGAACTTTTTGAATGAGTTCTTAATAATTTCGTGGTAACGATCCACAATGTCCTGCGGGGTAACACCCTCATTTTTAGCCTTTATAGTAATTGGCACTCCATGCTCGTCAGATCCACCGATCATAATTACATCTTCTTTTTTTAATCGAAGATAGCGGGCGTAAATATCGGCGGGGACATAAACACCAGCCAGGTGCCCAATATGGATCGGTCCGTTGGCATACGGAAGCGCTGTTGTAATCAGTGTACGTTTGAAATTACTCATTCTGAAATCTTTTGATTTTTTGAAATACAATTTAGGGCTGCAAAGATAACAAAAAGAGACACGAAAAGAAGCCACTTTCATCCATTCTTTCTTGCAAAAATGAACTCAAATCAACTACTTTAAAAATTTGTGTATTTGATGTTTAGCAAGCCTTAGGATTTTGATTATTCTCATTTTTATGCCTTTCTTTCGATCAAATTCAAAGGCATGGCACAATTCACACATATAATTTTCGACCTTGACGGAACACTCACTGATAATACACAGGGAATTATCAATTCGCTGAAGCATTCATTAGAGAAATTGCACATTTACGATTATCCTGAAAACCTTCTGGATGGTTTTATCGGACCTCCTTTGCAATGGGGATTTAGCCAGTTGTTTGGTTTGAATGAGCGTGACACAAAACTGGCGGTTGAGTATTTCAGGGAATATTATGGCGAAAATGGCTGGCACCAGAACGTACCTTACGATGGAGTGCTGGAAATGATTGCAGAGTTGGATCGCCTGGGTAAAAAAATGTTTATTGCCACCTCGAAACTCGAGAAATTCGCGGTTCAGATTATGGAATATTTTGAACTGGACAAATACATTATACAATTAAAAGGCGCTGATTATCATGCAAAAAAGGCTACAAAAACTCAACTTATTTCCGACATTTTAACCACGCACCAACTTGTACCTTCGAAAGAAATTGCAATGGTAGGTGATACCGTTTACGATATTGAAGGCGGCAAAGAAAACAAACTTTCAACAGTGGCCGTTTTCTATGGATTTGGAAAAGTAGAGGAACTTAAAAATGCTTCACCCGATTTTTTTGCGGATGATGTGGAGGAATTGTTCGAGATTTTGGCCGGATAATATCCAATTCCCTTAATGATTTCGTACCTTGAGTTTTATTTTACATCATGAGAATTCCGCAACCTATTAAACCCGGCGACAAGATCAGAATCGTTTCACCGGCTGGCAAAATCGATGAAAAATATGTTCTCCCTGCGGTTGAATGGCTCGAACAACAAGGTTACCGGGTTGAATTGGGAAAGCATGTTTTCGATCATCATTTCCAGTTTGCGGGAACTGACAAACAACGCCGCAAAGATTTACAGGATGCGATGGACGATCCCAGCTGTAACGTGATACTTTGTTCACGTGGCGGTTACGGAACCGTTCGGATTATCGACAAACTGGATTTTTCTAACTTCCTGGAATATCCAAAATGGCTGGTGGGTTTTAGCGATATTACCATCCTGCATGCCTGCATCAACAACTTTCAAATACCCACTATCCACGGAGCTATGCCGCGGTATTTTTTCGGAGAAAACGGAGAATTGAACGAAAACCTGGATTCGCTGATGCGAATGCTTACCGGAGATAAAATTGAATACATTACGGGAGGAAACTCCTTCAACCGAAAAGGCAAGGCAAAAGCAGAACTGGTGGGAGGAAACCTATCCATCATCAGCAGTTTGCAGGGAACTTTGTACGATCTGGATACTGAAGGGAAAATTCTTTTCCTGGAAGACATAGATGAGTTTTTATATCATACCGACAGAATGATCCATCAGCTAAAATTAAGCGGGAAGCTGGACAACCTGGCCGGGTTAATTCTGGGTGATTTCACGGATATGAAAGACAATGAATCGCCATTTGGAATGAGTGTTCACGAGATTATTGCCCACGCTGTTAAAGATTTTAGCTTTCCCGTGTGTTTTGGTTTCCCGGCCGGACATAATAAAAAAAACCTGGCGCTTATGTTTGGACAAGAATGGGAACTGAATGTGTGCAGCGACAGCGCAACTTTAAAACTTGAATACTAATGAATATTGAATGATGATTAACGATTGAAGGTTTCTGATTTTAAACTGTATATCACGGAATAACTCATTGTTTGAACTAAGATTTTTGAACACTAAACCCTGAACCCTGAACGAATATGGTTAGCAACCGCGAAATTGGTGAAATTGCAGAAGGCCTGGCAAAAGATTATCTTGTAAAGAAAGGCTATAAAATACTGGAACAAAACTGGTACTATGGTCATTTGGAGTTGGATATTGTTGCTCAGGACAAGGAAGAACTGGTGATTGTGGAAGTAAAATCGAGAAACGGCCTCCGATACGAACATCCTTCAGAAGCCGTTACGAATTCGAAAATCAAACGAATAGTGGAAGCGGCTGATGCGTATCTAATTGAAAAAGAACTGGATATTGATACCCGTTTCGATGTAATTACAGTAATATTTTTTGACGACAGGTTTGAACTCGAGCATTTCAAAGATGCATTTTATCCAACGATGTAATTAGCGATCTTTCTTCCGAAAACTCATTTGCTATTCGCCCCGAATCCATTATTTTTAAGGCTTTCAATACTTTCTATGAACTTAGAAGAAATAAGAGAATATTGTGTGGCTAAAAAAGCCGTTACTGAAAGTTTCCCATTTGATGAAACTACACTGGTATTCAAAGTAATGAACAAGATGTTTTGTTTGCTGGGACTCGATGATTTCCGTGTTGCGCTAAAAAATGACCCGGAGAAAAATGTCGAACTCAGGTCACATTATCCGGCTATTATCCCGGGTTATCATATGAACAAGCAGCACTGGAATACCATTGAACTGGATGGAACCGTACCCTCTGCTCTTCTTCGCGAATTGATTGATGAATCGTATAAAATGATCCTGAAAAGTCTGCCAAAGAAAGTACAGGAAGAATTTAAAAATTTATAAAATAGCATGAAGTATTTTGCACTGATCACTACACTGTTGCTGTTCACAGCCTCGCTGACGGCACAGGGACAGAAAGAAGAATTTACTATTATAAAAGAAGTTCCCCACACCCCTGTTACCAATCAGGGAAGCACGGGCACCTGCTGGAGTTTTGCAACCACCAGTTTCCTGGAATCGGAAATAATGCGCAAAGGCTTTCCGGAAACCAAACTGTCGGAAATGTACTTTGTAAATTACGGATACCTTAACAAAGCCGAACAATATTTATTATACGAGGGCAACAACAACTTTGGCCAGGGCGGACAGGCTCATGATGTAATGAATGTTATGCGGGAACACGGGCTTTCCACTTTTGAGGAGTTCCCAGGCGTTCAAGTGGATGGGAAATACAAACACCGGGAACTGGTTGCTGAACTGGAACAAGAGGTAAAATCTCTCAATAAGAAAAAAGAAAATTTCGATGCATCCGATCTTTCATCGCTGGAACCAATTTTGAAAAATAATCTGGGTAAACTTCCGAAAAAAATTCAAACCAATGACAAGAAATTTACACCCGAAGAATTGCGTGATCACTTCAAATTAAATCCGGATGATTACATCCAACTAAGCTCATATAATCACCATCCATTTTACAAAGCTTTTGTGTTGGAAGTTCCCGACAACTGGGCGCACAACTTATACTACAATCTCCCGATAGACGAGTTAATGGAAGTGATGAAATATGCGCTGAACAATGGATATACTGTTGCCTGGGACGGCGATACCAGCGAAAAAACGTTTACACACAAAAAAGGCAAAGCTGATGTTCCTGAAAAACAGATTGGAAAAGTGGACCAGGGAATGAGGCAACAAACATTTTTCGACCGAACTACTACCGA
>DAOPJR010000006.1:5144-68925 GCA_035399765.1 Draconibacterium sp.
AGCCAAACTTATTTCAGGCGATATCATTGAGGTAATGGGAGAAACAATCAAATTGATCTAAGTTTCATTTACGAGGCTTCGGCAACCATCATAAGTGCTTCCTGACGTAAAATACCGGGAAGTTGAATCTTTCTTCGTTCAATACTTAACAGCCATATTCTAATTTCATCATCTTTAAGCGTGTAAAGTACATCGCGAAATTCGTCGATTTGAGCATCGTTGTAACCGTTGGCCGGAATACCCTGAAAGCGATCCAGTTCTTCGTCATCAAAGTAAATAATCTCATTCGGATTTTGCAGCATTTCCTCAAATTCACATACTTCGTGCGCTCCGCAACAAGAATTTGGAATAACATAAGGTTCTTCCTCCTCAGATTCCGAATCCTGTTTTTTCCCGGAAAACATATTGCTGAGCCAGGTTCCAAGTGCAATCAAAGCCCCAACAGCTAAAAATATTAGTAATAAAACTTTCATGGCTAAATCTTTATTTTAAAACAATTTTTAAAAAGGCTTGTTTTGAAAACCA
Source organism: Draconibacterium sp. (assembly GCA_035399765.1). Lineage (GTDB taxonomy): Bacteria > Bacteroidota > Bacteroidia > Bacteroidales > Prolixibacteraceae > Draconibacterium. The sequence goes on from DAOPJR010000006.1 coordinate 5,670, forward strand.
CTCCAATTTTTAAGCATGCAAATGTAATTGAAATTTCAAAGGCGGCGAACCCTGAGTTTTATTCCATAGATATAAAAACCAGAGGCTCCCGGCAAATATACCGACAGCCTCTAATTTCCCAACTTAATCCAATCCTATTTTTGAATATGAACATCCATTTGCGGGAAAGGGATATTGAGGCCTTCTTTTGAAAAGGTTTTGTATACATTTTCATGAAGATCGAAATAAATTCCCCAGTAATTAGCGGCTTCTGCCCAAACGCGCACGACTAAATTTACCGAACTGTCTGCCAGTTCGCTAACGGCAATAAAAGGTTCTGCAGGATCATTAATAATTCGATTATCTGCTTTTATCAGTTTCAACAGCACTGCTTTGGCTTTATCAACGTCGTCGCCGTAAGCGATTCCAAATGTAAAATCGACCCTGCGCTTTTCTTCGCTTGAAAAATTGGTCATCGAACCGGTTGATAAGCCTCCGTTTGGAATAATGATGGTTTTATTGTCAGGGGTTTTCAGAATGGTGTTGAAAATCTGAATTTCATGCACAATTCCCATGTGTCCCTGTGCATCAATAAAATCGCCAACCTTAAATGGCTTGAAAAGGAGAATCATTACTCCACCGGCAAAATTTTGCAAGGTTCCCGACAATGCCATACCAACAGCCAAACCGGCAGCACCAAGTATGGCGACAAATGATGTCATCTGTACGCCCACCATGCCAATTACCGCAATCCATAACATTAGTTTTAAACCAATGCCAATCATGCTGTTTAAAAATCCGCGCAGTGATGGATCAACGTTTCTTTTTTCAAAGTGTTTGCGTAAGGTCGATTTGAGTATTGATATGATCCACATACCAATAATAAGAGTAATGATGGCTCCTACCAATTTGGGGCCATAGGTCATTATTAGGCCGTAAAGTTGTTCCGAAAGCGATGTTATTTTTTCCATGATATTAAAGGTTAATAAAAACAATACAAGCCAATTTCGATATTGTTCAAAAAAAATGGAACTCATTTTAAGTTCCATTCTATTTTAAATCAATTCTTATTAATTACTGAGATAAAGTAACTCCCCTTTTAAATAATGAAGGGTGTCATTTACGTTTCCAAAATTATTTAATTCTTCGTCTTTTACCGAAATATCAAAGATTCTTTCCAGGTAGTAGGTAAAAATGCTCCAATCAATTTTATCAAAATGAAAATCCTCGATAAAAGAAGCGCTCAAACAGATGTGTTCCTTGTTTACACCTGTTTTGCGCAGAACCCGGTAAAGGTTTCTTCTAATTGATTTTTCTTCCAGTACTTCTGCTTTCATACCATAAAATTGTTAGCTTTCAAAAGCATCTTTCGGTATCGGCAATCTTATTACGAATAAAATCACATCCCGTTTCAATGCTTACTTCTTGTTTTCTGTATAAATTCGAACAAATGAATTATCGGGTCAAAATTAAGAAAAATCAAACACATACGCTGATTTTCAGACCAAATAAATCCTTTTTTAACCTTAATTAGCAATTTTACACACGATTAACGGTCTTCTTGTGCAATGAATTAATAACGATCGCTTTTAAGTAAGCTGTATATTTTCAGATTAAGAAATTTATTGAGATGTCGCTCTCCCGCCCTTTCAATTCCTTCGAACCGGAAATGGAGTCGTTCCGGAATTGCTTCACTTTTTGAATTATGTTCGGCTACTTTAATCTGCACACGATTCATTCCACGTTTCAAAAAAGCCTGTTTTAATAAAATTTCGACACTTGATGTAATAATTCCTTTGTGTTGCATTTGTTTTGCAAGCCAGTAACCAATTTCTGTTTTTTTATTGATGTAGTCTGTGTCTTTAAAGCCAATCAACCCGGCAAATTCTTCCTGATACCAAATACTATACACATCATCTCGGTTATTGTCTGCTGAAATAACGCTAAGAATAAAAGCTTCCGTATGACGGACTTCTTTCGTTTCCTCGACAAAGGGTAACCACTCGGATAGATATTCCCGGTCGCGTTCGATAGCTTCAAAAATGACCTGGGCCATCGATAATTTTAGCCTTTCAAGTCTGATTTTTTCGCTGACCCTAATGTGTTCCATTCTCTACATCTTTCAAATTAAAGAGGAATACCTGTTGATTAAAACCTGAAGTTTTTTCACATGAGATCAGAAGTGTATCGTTATTAAGAAAATATATCCCTTCGGTTTGAGCTCCGTCAATGTTATTCAGGTTGATATAAACTTTCTTGCCACTTTTAAAATCATCATTTTTAAAGTTGGAGAAAACCCATAAATAAGTATGAAAATCGAGATACCCGATTAATGCCAGTTTGGTTTTATCCACACTGATATCAGCACCGGTTACCATCATATTAACATCAAGTGTATCAATCGCTTCCAAATTATACGATCCGGGTTCAGGAGAAAGCCGATAAACTTCACTGATATATTTGCTCCAGTTTTTAGAAAAGAGATATAATTTTCCATTGAACTCAGCCATCGCTTCACAATCGTAGGCAGTTGAAAATACTGAATATCCAAAATCAGTTTGAGATGCATATTGAATATCTAATTTTTCAGCATTTACTTGTTGTACGGCTTGATCACTGATATCCTCTTTGCTGATTTTATAAATACACAAATTTTCCCTGCTACCGCTATTATTTCCAAAGTCGCCTACATACAAATAATTTTCATCCTGTGTAATGGATTCCCAATCATTGTTCACCGCGTTTACCAGTTCAATTTGCATTTGAATAGTTCCGGTACTGTCAAAACCAAAAAGAATAGGATCTCCTCCACTGTCGTTAAATCCCCAGAACAGATCTTTCCAAATCAACAGTCCTGAAATCTCACTGATCTCGTTCGGGAGTTCAGTTATAAATGTTTCAGCAGAAGCAGTAATAAGTTGTGGTTCGGAGTCTGTATTATCTTCTTCAACTTTATCAACAGGATGAGAACAAGAAAAAAATAAGATCAATGCGAGCAGACCCAAGGCTATTTTATTCATCTTTTTATCTTTACATGGTTTTTCAAAGTTATTTCAAATTAAGTAAAATAAATATCGATGAAGAAGTTTCTTGTATTATTGTTGGTTATTTTCGTTGGAACGGGTATTTCTTGCGGAAGAGCTGAAAAAACCGACAATGAAAAACTGGTCCTGCTTAAAACTGATTTTGGAGATATCACCCTGAAATTGTATAATGATACTCCCGAACACCAGAAAAATTTTTTGAAGCTGGTGAATGAAGGATTTTACAATGGCTTACTTTTTCATCGTGTCATACAAAATTTTATGATCCAGGGAGGTGATCCGGAATCAAAAAATGCGGAAGCAGGAAAAAGACTTGGTTCCGGGAATGTCGGATACACTATTCCGGCAGAATTTGTTCCTTCTCATTTTCATAAAAAAGGTGCCTTGGCTGCAGCCCGAAACAATAATCCGGAAAAGCGATCAAGCGGATCACAATTCTATATCGTGCAAGGTGAAGTGTTTACACCCGGTGCTCTCGACACCATGGAAATGGCTTTAAATAACCGTGCCCGAAATAATTTTTACCAGAGTAAATTCAACGAAGCATCAGCTGAGTTAAATGAATTCAGGAAAAATAAAGATGAAAGTGGATTCAACATTCGGGTGGCCGAAATACGTGCACAAGCTGATAGTTTATGGGTGAGTCAACCGAAAATAGGCTTTACTCCTGAACAACGTGAGGCTTATACAACAGTGGGAGGCTATCCGTCGTTAGATGGTGAATACACCGTGTTTGGTGAGGTTGTGGACGGATTTGACGTGATTGATAAAATTGCTGCTGTTGAAGTAGATCAGTATAACCGACCAGTAAAAGACATTAAAATGGAAATGGAGGTGATGAAATAGCTTATGTATAGATTCCTTTTCGTAATCGTTTTTTCAGCATTATTTGAACATTCAGTCAGTGCACAATCAAGGGTGGTAGAAGTTTCTACCAATTTTGGTTCGATGCGTTTTAGACTTTACGACGACACTCCAAAACATCGCGATGCCTTTATTCAACTCGCCAATGAAGGATATTATGACGGAACGTTATTTTACCGAGTTATCCAGAATTTTCTGATTCAGGGCGGTTCAATAAGCAGCCGAAATGCGCCTCCCGGAAAACGAATTGGTTATGGCGACTCGGATAAAACAGTGGACGACGAAATCATTTCACACTATTTTCATAAAAAGGGGGCCTTGTGTGCGCCTCGTCAACCCGACGAAGTAAACCCTTTTAAACAATCAGATATTTCTCAATTTTACATTGTTAAGGGAAGTGTTTATACTCCAGGTGCCCTTGATACCATGGAATTGGCTGTTAATCGTCCAATCCGGAACAAGATTGTACAAAAACACATGACTCCGGAAGTAAGAGAAGAATTAAAAAAGCTGAAAGATGACGGTAAGGTCCAGGAATTCAGGGAACTAGCTGAAGAAATTAAAACAGCTATTGAAACAGATTATACGCTTAATCCCGATGTTTTAACTTTTACCGAAGCTCAACGAAAAGCCTATACTACCGTGGGAGGCTATCCCGACCTGGATGGGAAATACACCATTTTCGGGGAGTGCATTTCGGGGTTTGATGTGATTGACAAAATTGCAGCATTAAAAACAGATGAAAATAACCGCCCTTACACTGACGTTGTTATCCATGTGAAAGTAATCGAATGAAAGTAAAACTGATCTACATATTATTTCTTGGGCTGATCTTATTTTCGTGCAGTGGCGGAAGCAGTCAAAAAGAATCTAAGTCACAGGAAAAAACTGAGTCCGATTCAGCTTCTCCGGAAAACCAGAATGATGACTGGGAAAAATTACTTGCCTCAATTGCTAATGTAGAATCTTATGATGGAGACAGAATCCTTGAAAAAGGTCAGGGATTTTTTGTGGGTGAAAACCTGTTGGCAACCAAATATTCGTTGGTTAATCAGGCTACTGTTGTAAAAGTCCAGCCACTTGATGGAAATAAAATATACTCCGCCAGCAAATTTGTAGCTTTCGATCGCATTAACGATCTGATCATTCTTGAAGTTGACAGTATCTCGCGTGAACCCATTGTTTTGGTTGAAGGAGAAATTCCTCGCTCTGCCAAAACGATATATCTCGCCCCAAAAACCGGCAAAACAACCCAACTTTTCACTGGTAAAGTTTTGAATTTAGCTAACGTGAAAGGCATTAATCTTTATCGGATTACCAATCGCATTCGTCCGGCACAGTTTGGCTCTCCCATTTTTGTGTCGAACAAAAAAGCTATTGGAATAGCTTACTCGGCTGTGGTTGATTATGAAGAACAAAGTTTTGCAATCCCTTCCTTCTACATTTCAGCCATGTTGAAGGATAAAAAGAAAGAAGCTGAATCCTTGGAAAACCTAAAAATATCTGCCAATTCGAAAGTAGCGGAAGAGAACAAAAAAATTAAAGGACTGGTTATTGAAACCGATTATGGCAATATCACCATAAAACTCTTTAACGAAACGCCTGAATACCGTGATAATTTTATTCGTCTTGTAAAAGAGAATTATTACGACAGCCTTTTAATTCACCGGGTAATTCCTGATTTTGGTATTCAAAGCGGTGCTGCCGACTCACGATATGCCCGTCCGGGTGATAATGTTGGCCGAAAAGGTCCGGGTTACACCATCCCGGCACACGTAGTCGATGGCTTGTACCACAAACGTGGAATGATCGGGGCACCGCGAAAACCGGATACAGTTAACGAACGTCAGCGATCTGACGGGTCACAATTTTATATTGTTTCCGGGCGTAAATATTACGATGAAGGACTGGATGAAATTGAGGTCCAAAACAATTACAAATTTTCTGCTGAACAGCGTCGTGTTTACAAAACCACCGGCGGAGCTCCTCACCTCGACGGTTCTTACACGATTTTCGGAGAGGTAATTTCAGGAATGGATGTGGTGGATAAAATCGTGAAGGTTGAAACAGATCAGCGCTGGCGACCTCTTAAAGATATCCGAATTAGAGACATCAAGATTTTAAAATAATTGTGACAGTTCCATTCCCTCTTTTAGCCAGAATGTTTTTAGTCCGGCTTCGCTGGCAGCTACAACATTTTTCTCTAAATCGTCTACAAACAATGTGTCAGATGGATTCACCTTTGCCAAATCAATAACCTTCTGAAAAGCCAGAAGATCAGGTTTTCGGGCATGAATTTCGTGAGAATAAAAAGTCTTTTCAAACAGAGAGGGAAAATCTAAATTGTGTTCCTTTTTAAATTCCGGCAACAACCTATCAATGTGAATGGCATTGGTATTACTAAACAAAAATATGCGGTAGTCTTCTCTCAAACGTTGCAGAGTTCTAACCCGATCAGAAGGAATATCTCTGATCATACCATACCAGGCATCATCAATTTCCTGATCTGTAGCAGTTTGGTTTTTCAGAATTTGACGAACACGCTTACGAAACACCGAAGGACTAATTTCCCCAACTTCAAGTTGATAGAAAGCCGGATCGGCATAAGCTTGTTTTCTATTAAGAACATCTTTATCAAGCCCCAACTTCTGAAAAGCCTTAATAGAAGCATTGAAGTCAAGATTCAGGATTACATTTCCCAAATCGAATATTATGTTTCTAATTTCATTTAAATCGGGCTTGTGCATGTGCATTTTCTTTGAAATGTTAAACAAAACTACCTCTTAATAATAGAATATGAACATGATTTGATTAAAATGTACGGGTAGCACTTAATCTTATAAAAAATGGTTAAACCATATTCAAGTATTTTCAATTGATCATAAAACTATCTTTAACAATACGTTAGAGTATGATTGCAAAAAAGAACATTTACATAATTTTCCTTGTAAATATTTGGAAATTACCGGAAAGACTTGTTTCTTTGGAATACAAACCCTTATTTTTTATCTTTTTGTTTTTTTATGGGCAGCTTTTTGGACAAAGTTGCCCCCTTTCTCTTTGCAGAAGAGTCTGTAGGAAAGGGGGAATAGTTAAGACTACTTATTGTTAGTGACCATACCATTTTTTAATTTAATGAACCGGAATTACCGGCGCCTGAAAGGGCATTTCAATATCGGAGGATAAAAAAATTGGACGAAGAAAGGCAGGTGGCCCTGCCTTTTTCATTTTATATCACTTAAATAAGCTTTGGCTGTTCTGTTAATTGTTTCTGCAATTGGTGAATAATTAAATAGAAGTACAATCGTAATTTTCGAACCGTCAAAACGATTTACCTGAGAACTGCTGACAGCAACATCGCGTGTAATTGTTGGAGCTTTTCGACTGATCCAGGCAATAATCCCATTCAATCGCCAGGCAATACCAGTCATGAATTTTGAAGCAAAAACCGATGGACGTGGTTTCGAAAAAGCGTCAGCAATTTGGCTAAACACATCTTCATAACTCAGGTTTTCAGCATTTAATAAATATCGCTGGTTTTTACAATGTTCAAAATTCGCTTCATTCATCAACAAAACCATGGATTTCACCACGTCAATAACATCTACATAGCCGGTTACTCCCCTGGTATAAAATTTCAGTCCTTCGAATACTGTTTTAAACATACGCGGACTACTATTGTCCCAGTTTCCCGGCCCCAGAATAATAGATGGATTTACAATTACAGCATCCAGACCTTCTTCCATTCCTCTCCAGATTTCTACTTCGGAAAAGAATTTGCTTTCAGAGTATGCCGAATGTTTCTTTGTAGGAGTCCAGTTGGTTTCTTCAGTAACAAGTTCACCATTTTGCAGCCGGCCCAAAGCAGCGATTGAACTTACATGGCAAAGTTTTTTAACCCCCGTTCCAATAGCAGCATCAACCAGGTTGGCAGTGCCCTCCACATTATTCGAGATCATTCTTTTTCGATCCTTCCCAGCAAACGAAACAATGGCTGCACAGTGATATATTTCTGTTACCCCCACTAAAAGCTTTTCGAGAGAAAAATAATCCAGGATATCTCCATCCACCCATTCGATAGAATCAAAAAGTTTTTGAGCATCCCCGGTATAAAAACGGAATATCTTGAGTACGGTTTCCAGGTTACTGTTTTTCCGTTTTAACGCTTTGATTTTTTCCCCTTTTTTGCTGAGTTCAAGCAACAAATGTGCTCCCACTAACCCTGTTCCGCCTGTAACAAATATCATTTAATTCGTATTAACTGTTCCATGGCGTGATTGCCTTGGCACCAAATTCTTTTGCGGTAATAGTTTCAATGTGAACTTTAAGTACGCCCACATTTCTTATCGAAGGTTCACTGAATTTGAATTCACGCTCGCTGTACTGTGCCATCATTACCTGCATACAACGATATTTTTCATCAAAATCTTCAATTATCTCTACCTTCCCTTCCACCAGCACCGATTTCGACTTTACCCGATAACTGCAACCTACCTGTACATCCTGCCAGGCCAATTCTTCTCCCAATGTCCAGTTAATGCTTACCTGCGGATTTTTTAAAATACTTTTCCACATTCGTCCTTCCTGTGCCGAATGCAGAATTATTGTATTGCCATCGAGCGCAAAGTTCATTGGCAAAACATATGGACGATCATCGACCGACATGGCCAGGTAACACGTTTTGCAAGCACGAATCACCTCTTCAATTTCTTCTTTTTTCTCAATAAAATAGGTCCGCATTCTCTTTTTAATTTATGGTTCGTTGGCCAAGCATTTTCGAGAGATCTTTTTCCACTCTTTTCAGGTTCAGATAAACCGATTGTTCATGGATAACCTTATCGAAATCATTCGCTGCCGAAGCCTCATCAATAGCTTTTTCAATTTCAGAAAGCATCAGTTTTACCTTGCTGAGTTTGTATTCGCTTATAATTCGTGGAATGAGCACATCCAGAATATCTTCTTCTTTCTCGGTAAAAGCACCGGCTTTGGTCCAGCGTTTACTCTCTATGTATTTATCCGAAAGCAGATCCGTTGCCAAACGGCTAACCTCGCCACTCGGATGATAAACAAAATGTTTCCACGGATCAAATTCTTCGTTATCGAGATTGTCTGCTACATCATCAAAAATCTTTCGAAACAAAGGGTTTTCGGAAACCAGGTCATCATGTTCGATCTCCCCGATCATCATGTCTTTCACCATAATCTCATAATCTTCCCTTGTATCTTTATCTTTCATCTTAATAATCCGGTTACAGTGTTTTAAAAGAAACCGCAAAAATTCCAGGTCTTCCGTTGAAAGTTCAGTTTTGTTCACTACTGTTTCAACGATTTGAGGTGTCTGCTTTACCTGACGGGGTGTTCTTTCTTCACGTTTTTTGAAATCCTCGTTCTGCTTCCACTTTTGTTTCCGAACCTCAGAATACAAAACTTCTTCATTCACATCCAAAAGCTTACTGCATTCCTTGATATAAACAGATCGTGTGATGCTTTCGGGAATCACTGCCACCGAGCGGATCACATCGGTAATGAGCTTTGCTTTCGCCACCGGATCATTCTCGGTTTCTTTAAGCAGAAGCTGGGTTTTAAAACGAATAAAATCAGTTTCATTCTGCTGAATATATTCAAGAAAAGCACTGGCCCCCATCTTTTTGGCAAACGAATCAGGATCTTCCCCATCAGGAAGCAATAGAACTTTCACATTCATCCCTTCTTCCAGAACCAGGTCAATACCACGAAGTGAAGCTTTAATACCCGCTGCATCACCATCGTAAATAATTGTAATGTTGGGGGTGAACCGTCGCACCATCCTGATCTGCTCAACGGTGAGCGCCGTACCCGAAGACGCCACAACATTTTCGATCCCCGCCTGGTGCATCGAAAGCACATCGGTGTAACCTTCCACGAGATAGCATTTATCAGCTTTGGTAATTTCTCGTTTGCCTTGAAAAATTCCGTAAAGAACACGGCTTTTATGATAAATTTCCGATTCAGGTGAATTTAAGTATTTGGCAACGGTTTTATCCTCTTTCAGAATGCGACCTCCAAAGGCAATCACACGGCCGGCCAGGTTATGTATCGGGAACATCACTCGGCCCGCAAAACGGTCGCGTACCCAGTCTTCACGTTTAATCGTAAGTCCTGTTTTCTCCAGAAAATCTATTTTATAACCTTGCTTTTGAGCAGCGTCGGTAAACGGAGTTTTCCCGTCGGGAGCAAAACCCACTTCAAATTTTTTCAGAATATCGTCGCGGAAACTACGCTCACGAAAATAACTCAAACCAATGGTTCGTCCTTCGTTTTCTTCCCACAAATAACGGGTAAAAAATTTCTGTGCAAAGCCCGAAACGATCATCAGACTTTCGCGTTCGTCTTTGAGCTGTTTTTCCTCTTCACTCTCCTCTTGCTCCACAACGTCAATGCTGTACTTTTTAGCCAGCCATTTCAGCGCTTCGGGATAAGTCAGGTTTTCATGCTCCATGATGAAGTTCACCGAGTTTCCACCTTTTCCACACCCAAAACATTTAAAAATTCCTTTGGCAGGAGAAACCGTAAATGAAGGCGTTTTTTCGTTATGAAACGGACACAAACCCAGCATGTTAACACCCCGTTTTCGGAGTGTCACAAAGTCGGAAACCACATCTACAATCTCCGCTGCATCTAAAATCCGTTCAATGGTAGCATGATCGATCATTGCTACAAAAATATCAGAAATAGAATGAATCAATCAGTCAAATCCATTTTTTTGAAACAAAACCTCTAAATTGCGGTGACTACAAATCATTTGCAGATGAAGAAAAAGCTGGTGTTTCTTTCAGGAGCCGGAATGAGCCAGGAAAGTGGATTGAAAACTTTTCGTGAAATGGGTGGTTTGTGGGAGCAGTACGATGTTACCGAAGTAGCGACTCCCGAAGCCTGGGAACGTAATCCGGCATTGGTGTTACGCTTTTACAACGAGCGAAGAAAGCAGCTTTTTCAATGTGAACCTAACTCTGGGCACTTCGCAATTGCCGAATTGGAGAAAGAATATGATGTGGAAGTAATCACCCAAAATGTGGATAATCTGCACGAACGGGCCGGAAGTTCCAAAGTACTTCATTTGCACGGAGAACTAATGAAAGCACGAAGTACAGTTGATTCGTTTTTGGTTTATGAACTCACTCACTGGGCGCTCGATCTGGGTGATCTTTGTGAAAAGGGAAGCCAGTTACGTCCGCACATTGTTTGGTTTGGTGAAGGTGTTCCTGAAATCCCTAAAGCTATCGGGATTATACAAAAAGCTGATGTTTTAGTAGTGATCGGAACTTCATTGGCTGTTTATCCGGCAGCCGGACTGGTTAATTATATTCCAAAAGGAACTCCTGTTTTTGTGATCGATCCAAACAGACCGGCGGTTTACCAGGATAATGTTACATATATTGAAGAAAAAGCCGGAAAAGGAATGGAAATACTTCAGGAAGAACTCAAAAAATTGATGTAAATTGACTCCTATGAAAAAAGCTCTATTAACAATTGTAATACTGTTTTCGGTTGGGCTTATCTATGCACAACGTTTCGATGCAGGCCTGATAGCCGGTTTTAATGCTTCGCAGGTGGAAGGTGATGCATTTAAAGGCTACAACAAGGTTGGAATCCTGGGAGGAATTTTTGTTCAAACCGATATTGCACCAGCTGTTGTTGCCGGAATGGAGATTAAATATTCTCAAAAAGGTTCGAGAAGAAGTTATAACCCGAAAACAAATGAAGATCAGTACATCATGCGCTTAGGATATATTGACATCCCATTATTTATGGGATTTAGAACGAATGATAGAAGTATGATTATCGGCGGAATTGCTCCTGGAGTATTGCTTCATTCAAGTGAAATTTTTGGTATTGATAATATTGATGATCCAAACAAAAAACCCTTCAAGAATCTTGACTTACAACCATTCGTCGGGTTTCAATTCGATTTTCTGGAACGTCTTTCAGTTGATCTTCGCTTAGCCCTTTCGGTCATTCCAATTCGCAATAAACCCGAAGCTACTACTTCCTACTGGCTTAACAACCAGTTTAACAATGTAATTTCGCTGGCAGCTTACTATCGTTTGTAATATGGAAAATAAAAAAAGAAAAATTGTTGTGGCTGTAACCGGGGCAAGCGGTTCAATTTATGCCAGTATTCTTTTCGAAAAACTTCGTGAGCTGAAGGATCAGATTGAAGAGGTGGGAGTGGTTTTTTCATCCAATGCACTCGATATATGGAAATACGAACTCGATGAGGAATTTGTATTGGTTTTTCCGTTTCGGGTTTTTGAAAAAGATGATTTCTACGCTCCTTTTGCTTCAGGTTCGTCAAAATATGATACGATGATTATCTGTCCATGTTCGATGGGGACACTGGGTAGGATAGCAAGCGGTGTTTCTGATGATTTGATTACACGGGCTGCAGATGTGATGCTTAAAGAACGTCGTAAACTGATACTTGTTCCCCGCGAAACACCGTACAGTTTGATTCATCTTGAGAATATGAAAACTATTACCCTGGCAGGAGGAATTATTTGCCCTTCAACTCCTTCGTTTTACAGTAAACCCAAAACCATTGAACAAGTTGCCGAAACCGTTATTGAGCGAATATTAAACCTGGCCGGATTTGACCTGGCTTCGTTTGAATGGGGTAAAAAAGAGACTGAATAGGTCTTGATTTTTTAACTATTCACCATCCATTTTGAAAAAGCATCGAGGTAATTCCAGAACGACATTATTACATCTTCAGGCAAAGTCAATTTTCCCAGTACCTGCTGGTAACACTTTAACCATACCTCACGACCTTCAGCAGTAATTGTAAATGGAAGATGTCTCCGGTTCAGTTGTGGCATTCCCCGGTTTTGGTTGAAATAATCTGGCCCTCCGCAAATTTGAATGAAAAAATCGGCAGAATGTTCTTTAGCTTTTTCCAGTGCAATTGGATTTTTTGGGAAAAGGTCTTTAATCGGACTTTGCACAATCAGATCATAATGATCGCTTACCATCTGACGCATTCCTTCTTCACCAAGCAAATGAAACATTTGATGTGTTGGCATAGGAACATTCGGACGTACGCCGGGAAAATATGGGCTGATTTTGAATTCCATGTGATTTAAAGTTTCAGTAGAAACAAAGAAAAACAAAAGTTGTTGAAAATATTCATTAACTAAAAGCCTGAAAAAGATCAAGGGCACCTTCGAAAAAATGACAAGAAGTAATTTCCTGCTTTTCTCGGGCACCCTTTATATCCTTTCTCAAAATATTAATTCTTTACATACGGATAATCGTGTATTTCCTCATCGGAAAATATTGTCCAGGACAAACTGTCCTTTTCTTCTTTCATCCGATCATACATAAACGAGTTTGCTCCGTAAGTCAGCGATTTTGCCTGATAGCCAAACAAACGCAGGTAAGCCGTGGCAAAACCAGAATTCTGACCGGTATTACAGTAAACCACCACGTTTTTATCCGACGGGATGGTCTGCATTTCAGAAACAATTCCAAGGGTTGCTCCTGGCTTGTAACGAACGGCACCGGGAATATGTCCGGCATCGTACTTGTCTTTTCGGTCATAATTAATCACATAGTAAGCATGCGGATCTTCAAAAACCTTTTCAGCATAAATAAGAGCATCTCCGGCTCCCAGTGCAAAAAGCGAATCAATACGCGATTGCAGAATTTGCTTGCCTGAAGTTTTTCCTGTATTCATTTTAGGAAAGTCACCCTCCGTTGCTTTTTCATTTTCAGTTGCCTCTAAATCATCCTGATAATCAGACGCTACGGCTTCTAGCCAGGATTCATCAGCAAAATATTTGTTCCAGCTGCTCATGCCCCATTTCATGGCGTACACATTATTGTATCCGGCCAAACGCAACAAGGATGTGGCATAGCTCGCAATTTGTCCGGCGTAACATGTCAGCACAATTTTATCGTAACTTTCTGGTTTGATGTCGTTTTTAAAATACAATGGTAAGTTGGAAAAAGCTACGTTCACCGCATTTTTTATGTGTCCATCTGCAAACGCTTCATCCGAGCGTAAATCAATCACCAGAATATTGCTGTCAAGCTCGTCATGTACCGTTGAAGCCTTAATCAGTGATGGGAAATTACGACTGTTGGCATAATCACCCATTTCATTTAAAGTATTCAGGAGAGCTTTAGCTTCGCTATTAATCTCAATCTTCGAGACAGTGGTAACCTGCGCAGAATTGCCTTTCTCTGTTGTTTTATCCTGACTACCGGAACATGACAAAGTTCCGGAGAGTAAGAAAATCCCCAGCCATTTAAAAATCGTGTTTCGTTGAATCATAATTGATATGAGTTGATCTTAACCATTATTTTCAACCGGATTCATGTCCTTGTCAAAGCGAAGTGTTTCAACTCGTTTTCCCTGATCATCGTACTTGTACTCAACCACGGCTACTCCATTATTTGGATTATTCATCAGGTTGTTATCTGCATCCAACGACATCGTTTTAACGAGTGCTCCCTGTTCATTGTATTCGTATTTTGTAACCGGAACCCCGGATTTTCCACTTAGCAACTCATCATCCTGATCGAACATTTTCAGTTCAACCAGGTTCCCATTCTCATCCACCGTGTTCAGGCGTTTTGCCCAGCCCCAGTATAAATTCGAAAGCTGACCCGTTGTATTATGCACTGAAAAACTCAGCAAAGCACCGTTTGCATTGTTTTTAAACAGAAAGTACGAAACACCAACATCTCCACAGTTTTCTGCCGTACAATTGTATAAAGTATCGTCATCGTAGTTAGCCATTCGGGTTACATATCCGTTTGGATCATACGAAAAACGCAGCTCATAAAAAGGACAGAATGGATTCATAACTGTTTCTTCTCCTGCCAAATTGTAGCGCAGTTCGCGAATCATTCCATCGTCCATTTTAGTCCAAACATAATTATTGATGTTGTTCCCGTTTTCCACCGGGTTTCCATCCTTATCCAAAAAGCGCATTGCAGTGCGCATTCCATTATCATCCAAGGTGTATTCAAAAGCAAAAGCCCCGTTACTTTTAATTGGATTTCCTGATTCGTCAAAAAAATGTTTGGTCTGCTTATTCCCGTCATACGTGTAAGTGATTTTTGCTGCCCGCAGGTTTGAATAACCAAGCAACACCCCGTTACGGTTGTACTCTACTGATGCCAGTGTTCCGTCATCATTCCAAGTAAATTTGTAGTTATTCAGGTTTTTAGCCTCATCAGCAGAAATGGGATATATTCCGCGTTCCAAATCCCAGGGGGTTTCACTAAATTGCATTTGACGATAGTACTTCACATTTGCTTGCTCCTCTTCTTTTGAAGTTTTCTGATTACAGGAGCTCAGCCCCATAATAACCATTAAAACGATAAACAGTTGTTTCATTTTTATATTTAAATTTTAAGATGTGATAATCTTTTTCTTGTATTGTTTTAACACTATAACAGAACCTATTGTTTAGGTTTGATGAAAATTTTTTATTACTAACTTTTTGTGATAGTGTGATTTGTGGCGAATATTATAGATCGGCAAAAGCGAGCGTAGCAATGCTTACTTTTGTTCTATCAAGTTGAAGTACTTGATAGGCACAGGCTTCGAGGGTTGAGCCAGTTGTTACCACATCATCCACTAATAGAATGTGTTTTCCAACAAATTCTTCAGGCCGGTGAATTCCGAAAATTCCTTCTACGTTTTGCCAGCGTTCAAATCGATTCTTTCGGGTTTGCGTATTGGTGAAAATTCTCCTGTAAAGATTATCGCTGGAAAACTCTTTCCCCATTGCTTCCGAAATTCCTCTGGCAATCCAATCACACTGATTATATCCACGGATCTTTTCCTTTTTCGGATGCAAAGGTACCGGAACAACCACATCGGCTGACATTAATTGATCACTCTCTTTGAGTACATATCCAAAACGCAGCCCGGTTTCAAATCCCAGTTCTTTTAACCCTTTGTATTTAATGTAATGAATAATTTGCTGGTACCGACTGCCTTTTTTATACGAGAAAAACGAAGTTGCACCTTCTACCTGCACTCTTCCCCAAAATAATTGAGCCACCTTGTTTTCCGGTTCTTTATGAAAGTTGGTTACCGGAAGATCGCTCCAACAATTAAAACAAACGTGGTTTTCCTGTGTAATCAAACGTTCGCCGCAAGTAATACATAGCGGTGGAAACAGAAGATCCAGCACATCCGAAACACTTTGTTTTAACTTTTCCATACCTAAAAGTTACGAAAATTTTAATAGCCGCTTCCCCTGGTTTCTTCTACCTCATCAATTAATAAACGTTTAATGCTCTGATAATCTTTATCTAACGTTAAACTCTAAACGGTTAGTTAACTTGCATACAACATATTTCCCTTAATCTCTCTTGTATTCCTGTAGAATTTTCCAAGGTTGTCACATCCGGGGCAACCTTCTGCTTTTTTATAAATGAACATCTGTAAATCCAAAACTCATTCTTATTAAGAACATGGTATATGACATCGATATTTTCTTAAATTTGAAACGTACAAGTAAATTTAACCTGATTAACTAAACTGACCATGTTCAATCGTCTCATTAGCTTCCTGCGAAAAAAAATCTTACTGGTTATTTTCATTGGCTTTATTTTTGGAATTGTTGTTAGCATTTACTCGTACAAAATTATAGAAGCAACATCGACTCCGGAATCCTGCGAGATGTGTCATGTTCATCCTCAGGCCACTGATTCATGGAAATTGTCAGTTCATTATAATACCAGGGTTGGAATTCACATCAAGTGTACTGATTGTCATCTTCCACCAAAAGGAGAAGGTTATCTGAAAGAAAAAATAAAAGCATCGGCGCGGGATTTTTATGGCTATGTTTTTAAAGACTCTGCCGATTTTAACTGGGAAGCCAAATCAAGTTTAGAACAGGCCCAACACCATGTGTTTAAAGCATCCTGTGTGAAATGCCATGCCAATCTTTTCCCGCTCACCTTAAATGAGAAAGGTCAGGATGCACACCTTTATTATACCCAACACGAAGAAGAATTGCGATGTATCAATTGTCATCTGAATGCCGGTCATTACGATCCGAATGCCTTGCATGCCAAGAACGTGGAGTTTGGAAATGCGGGTGTGCAAAACCAGGAGAAATACAATGAGCCGGCTAAGGTTGAATCACTTTCCAATTTTACAGAAAGTATTCCGGGAACAACTGTTTCGTTTGAGATGAAAGCTATTCCGGGTGGAAGTTTCAAAATTGGTAGTCCGGAAACTGAACAAATGCGGGAAACAGATGAAGGTCCGCAAAAAACCATAAATATCAACCCATTTTTTATGGCAGAAGTGGAAGTTACCTGGGATTCATACATGGCTTTTTACACCGCTACGGCCGCTGAAGGGCGTTCAACCGATACCGAAGGCTCACGTAAAAATTTAGATGTGGATGCCATTTCGGGACCGACACCGCCTTACGGACAACCAGATCAGAACTGGGGACTTGGACAGCGGCCTGCTATTACGATGAGTTATCATTCAGCCGAAACATATTGTCTCTGGCTATCAAAAGTAACCGGAAAAACGTATCGCCTGCCTACCGAAGCCGAATGGGAATATGCAGCCCGCGGAGGTACTGAAACGCCTTATTTTTTCGTTGGAAATCCAAATGATTTTAAAGAAAAAGGATTTTTAGGCAGCCTGTTCGGAAAAAGTAGTGATCTGATTAACCAGTACATCATTTTTGAGGAAAACAGTAATTTGAAAACAGGAACACCCGACGAAGTGGAGGCGAATCCTTTCGGACTTAAAAACATGCTTGGAAACGCCGCAGAATACTGCAGCGACTGGTATTCAGAAGATACGTACAAAAACCTGAATGATGGAGCGACCAATCCAACAGGGCCAATTTCCGGAGAAGAACACGTAATTCGTGGAGGATCATTCAAAAGCGGTGTTGGACAAGTACGGAGTGCTGCACGTGATCATACACAGAGTGTTGCCTGGCTGAAAACTGATCCGCAAATTCCGAAAAGTATTTGGTGGCTATCCGATTGCAATTACATCAGTTTCAGAGTAGTGTGCGAATTTGACGAGAAGACAGGTAAAAAATAGTAATTTTGATAAAATTGAACTAAACCATAATACTAATATCATGAGTGAAAATAATTTTTCAAGAAGAAAATTCTTAGGCGGAGCTGCTGCCATTGGGGCAGCAGGCACATTGGGATTTGGCCCTCTGACATCCTGTTCATCAGGTGGTTCTCAGGGAGGTGGAAATTTTGACTGGCAACCACGTGAGTATAACTTTCCTCCATTACTCGACCAGGTTCCGGACGGACCAGTTCTGAAAGCCGGGGTAATTGGATGTGGCGGTCGTGGATCGGGAGCAGCAGTTAACTTTCTGGAGGCCGGAGGTGCTACTGTAACCATTTCTGCATTGGGTGACGTTTTCCAGGACAAAATTGACAGTTGCCGCGAAAAAATTAAAACCGAGCGCGATGTAGATGTTCCGGTTGAAAACTGTTTTGTTGGTTTTGATGCGTTTGAAAAAGTAATCGATTCAGGAGTTGATATTGTGATATTGGCAACTCCTCCAAAATTCAGACCTGAACATTTTCAGGCTGCAGTAAGGGCACAAAAACATGTATTCATGGAAAAGCCAATAGCCGTTGATCCAACCGGAATTCGTCAGGTTTTGGCCGCAGCTAAAATGGCCGACAGCCAGGGACTGAAAGTAGTTACAGGAACACAACGTCGTCACCAGCATAAATACATTAGTGTTTACAAAGAACTTGCAAACAATGCCATCGGGAAAATAAGCACTGCTGAAGTTTACTGGAACCAAAACCAACTTTGGTATCGTGATAATAATCCTGACTGGAGTGAAATGGAATGGATGATCCGTGACTGGGTAAACTGGTGCTGGCTTTCGGGTGACCATATTGTAGAACAGCATGTACACAATATTGATGTGGCAAACTGGTTCTTTGGAAAACATCCGGTTAAAGCACTTGGATTTGGATCACGACAACGCCGTAAAACAGGAGATCAGTACGATAATTTTGCTACTCGTTTTGAACTGGACGATGGAAGACAAATCTTGAGTATGTGTCGTCAGATAAATGGCTGCGATAATGCAGTTAACGAAATTTTTCACGGGACCAAAGGAAAATCGTTTACCGATCAAGGTGGAACTGCTGTTATAACCGATTTGGATGGAAACCAGCTTTTTGCTTTTGAAGATCATGATACCAGCCCTTACGTACAGGAACATAAAGACCTGATTACCTGCATTCGTCAGAATATTCCATTTAATGAAGCAGAAGCCACTGCCAATTCAGTTATGACTGCAATTATGGGGCGTGTTTCTGCATACACCGGGAAAGATGTTACCTGGGACGAAATGATGAACTCGGACATGAAACTTGGGCCACAAACATACATCATGGGCAGTGTGGGATACATTGCTGAAGCCAAAGTTCCCGTTCCCGGATCAGATGAATAAAAATTATTTTTTTTATAATTTCATAAACCTTCGGTGCAATCCGGAGGTTTTTTTTGGCATCATACTTGATAAAAACAGGATTAAAGAAAACAAGTAATAACCAAAAAATTCAGAAAATGAAAAAACTGACAAGTATTTTAATGATCGCAATGGCTTTATTTTTAGGAGCCTGTGAAGGTCCGGCGGGACCTCCCGGAATGGACGGATTGGATGGAGCGTTAACCGGAAAATCGTTTGAAATTAGCGGTAACTTTACCTCAGGTAATAATTATACTCTGTATACCGAATTTCCAAGCAACATCGAAGTTTATGACGATGATGCCGTTTTAGCTTACATTTTGTGGGAAACAGTTGACGGATTAAAAGTTTGGAGATTAATGCCACAAAGTGTTTTTATCAGGAATAATGACTTAAACGGTGAAATCATATACAATTATGACTACACTTATGCGGATATCCAGGTTTTCCTGGAGTTCACCATCCCTGAAGACGAATTACTCCCGTCAGAAACAGATAACCAAAGATTCAAAATAGTAGTATTACCATCTGCTTATATTGCCAAACACGATGTAAGCAATTTTAATTCATTACTTGAATCTCCTGAACTGGTACTCAAGAGTTTCGACCCCATTAATGTGACGATAAATTCAATACAGAAATAATACAAAGTAAAATGCCATCCGTCTTCTGACAGATGGCATTTATAAATTCAAAAAAGAAAAAGCGCCCGGTAAATACCTGGGCGCTCAGGACATGTGAAAGGCTAGTCTACCTTATTTGATGCAGTAGCCTGCCATTCTAAATAAGCTCCATCGTAAACTTGTACATTCGGATATCCGAGTCCTTTCAGAGCCAGAAAAATAACACCAGCTCTTACACTTGTTTCACAGTAAACAATGGCTGTTTTATCTTTGGTAATACCTTTTGATTCGAACATGGTTTTTAGAGTATCGTTTGATTTTAACATGCCTTTATCATCCGCCAACGTTTCGTAATTAATACTTACAGCCCCTGGGATATGCCCCGGACGGAGTTCGGTTTCTGCAGTTCCGGCATATTCTTCCGGTGTGCGCGCATCGATAAAAACATATGCCGGGTTATTGATGGCCTTTTTTACCTCATCCATTTTAGCCAATACACTTTCATCTACTTTTGGCGTAAAAGTGGTAGCCGGAAGTTTTGTTGGTGCGCCGGTAATTGGTTTACGTCCTGCTTTCCATGCCGTCATATTTCCATTTAGCATTTTTACATTCGGAGCCCCCAAATATTTCAGCATCCAATACATGCGCCCGGCATATTTTGTTGAACCTTCATCGTAAACAATAATGGTTTTATCGGCCGAAATACCTTTTGCGCCTAATTCTTTCGCCATTTCAGCAGGCGATTTAATCAGGTTACGTATTGGTTCATTTGTACAAAGTGTACTGTGTGGAACATTTATTGCACCGGTAATGTGCACTTTGTAACTATCATCAGCTCCCGCTGAAACAATTACAGTGTTCTTGTCTTTCATGATTTTAGCTAGATCGTTAACCGAAATCACATCTTGTGCTGAAATAGCCGAAGCTACCAGCAACATCATCCCTATGAAGAAAAATTTATTGATTCTCATTATAATTCATTTTAAAAGTTAGAACCTTACTTGTAATTGAACCATTAACATATCGTTATCCACTTCATTAGCCCATTCTGCCTTGTATTCATAATTCACTTGCAAACGGGTCCATTCGTTGAAGAAATAGTTGAAACCAATGGTAGTTATGTGTTCCATGTTATTGTTTCCGGCAAAGTCGATGTTATCGTTGTAATTTTCGTACTTGATAACCGGTTGCAAATTCCATGGAGTATTGTAAAGAGCCATAATGGACAGACCTTCGCGTTTTACGCTGCCCTGAACCAATTCAGGATCTTCACCGCAGCCACCGCCAACCAGGTACGAACCTTTGTCTTCGGCCCAGATATACTCACCCTGAACCAGGAATCCATATTTCTCAATCTGAAAATCGGCACCAAAACGTTTTCTTTCATCCGGATCAGAAACCGTTTCGTCAGTACTTTCTGATTTTCCTACACGGAAACTACCTGCAAACTGGAACCAATCCATCGGATGGACAATAACACGTCCGACAAAGTCTTTGTATGTATCGGCATCTTCTACCAGTAAACCAGTTCCATTCATATAAGCTACCGAGTACTGGAATAAAGTAGTATCACTACCCCCCAGCAACATGAGTCCCATGTCGCGATCGGGAGCGGTAAGTTCATTTACAAATTTCGAACGATTGATAGTGTACAGTGAGTGACATGGTGTACTCAATTCCTGACCAAACGGAGATTTAAAAGAACCAACACTTACTTTCAAAAACGGAAATCTGCTATAAGTGATGAATGCATCAAGCAAATACGCCTTTGGGCCATCCTTTTTAAACGGGCTGGTTTCGAGCAAGAAATAGTAACTAAAATCGTAAGGAATGCTTCCCATTACACCAATACGTGCCCGGTTGAAACCGAAAGTCGAAGTATTTCCGTCTTCCATAAATCCGTAGTCGTACTGAGCCTGCAAAAACCCGAAAACATTCACTCCATCTTCCGACGCCGGCTCGCTGCACCCTTGGGCATAAGCATTGGCACCGATAAATAAGGTAGCGATAAGAATATATATTATTTTACGCATGATATTCATATTTAATTTACATGGATGATTAAAGAACCTGGCTAAGTTCTATTTACTGTACAACTGGATAATCAACGCTTGGCGCTGCAAACTTGTGGCTTTCCAGTTGTGAATAGATCATACTGTTGGCACCAAATTTCAAACTGGTTGCATTAAATCCAAGTACATTCAGATAGGCAGTAATCATCGATGAAGTCTGACCAGTCCAGCAGTAGGTACAGATTTGTTTACTTGGATCCAGTTTATCAATCGTACCGTCTGCAATTGATAGTGGATTAATGAGATGAGCACCAGCGATATGTCCGTAATGCTCAACATCGGTTGCTGTCCAGAAGTTATTAATGAAGTAATTACCCGGATTATCAAGTACCGTGGCAGAAGCTACACCAATAAAGCCATTTGCAAGTATTGCATCTACCCTTTCAGCCAGAATTCCGGCACCGTCAGTGGCAGAAGCTACCAGATCAGCACCACCGTAAGTAGCATCATTAGCTACAGCGTCTGTACTCCAATTTGCGTGACCAACACCAACTACACCATTTTCGTTTCCAGAGTTTGCCAACCACGGTCCACTTAAGGTGGAAGTCCAGCCACTCATGCCCCACATCAATACTTTGGCATCAGGATACCCACTTAAGCGAAGTGCTACAACCGCAAGTGAAGCTGTTTGTCCGGTATAACAAACAACCAAAATTGGTTTTGTTGTTGTGGCTGCATTATCTAACAAATTGGCCAATGTCACATTTTTTGCTCCGTTAATGTGACCATTACCAAAATCAGTAGCACTGCGTAAATCAAAAATATCATAGGATGCCACAAAAGCTGGAACCTCATCGATAGTAGCAGGACGGGCAGTAATCCACGATGTCAAAATAACCGGCAAATCCATATCCTGCTGAACAAGATAAGAGGTCAGTGTTTCGTATGCCGATGTTTCATCACAATTACATTCGGTTGGTTCGTACTTACAACCGGTAAACGAAACAGAAGCAATAAATGCCAGTAAAATAGTGTACAATACATACTTTTTCATAGATACATAATTTTAGTTTGTTGAATAGTCTTGGTTTCTTCCTGTCATTTCATGCTGTGATCAAGGAAGTGTTACCATGTTAATTGTCTCTCTTGTAAGAAGAAGCAAAAGAAAATTCATGGATTCCCGTTCAATGTAATTTTTGTTATTCGAAATTAGCGGGCGAAATAAATGCATTACAAAGCGTAACATCATTTGAATGAATGCCTTTCTCATGTCCTTCCATAAATAAAATCAATGGTTCAAAAATAGAAGGCCTTTCTGTGGAAAACGAAGAAAGTCAATTCAAGCAACTCAAGCGGAAATTCTTTCGTCGTCATACATGAATTTGATTTAAATCAAGAATATGATAGATGTGTAGTTATATAAAATCTTAAATATGTATATTCGTGGCTTTTCAAGTTTTCAACGAAATGCCATATCAGAGATATTTCAATAAATGCACAGGTTGCGAATGCATGTCTCAACCTTTTAAAGAGCTTAATCCTGAACAATTAATAGATATTAATCGTAACCGGGCCGAGGTAACATTCAAGAAGGGAGAAACAATTTTTAAACAGGGAGTTTTGGCCGGACATTTGGTTTATCTAAAGTCCGGATTAGTAAAACTGTATCGTGAAAATGGTCACGAGCAGATGATCATTTCGATTGAAGGGAAAGGAAAGCTACTGGGGTTGCAAGCTCTGTTCGGAAAAAATATTTATCCTTACACTGTTCAAGCATATACCGAAACACATGTGTGTTTACACGATATTGGAACCATTCGCACTTTTCTGGAAGGTAACGCACGCTTCAGTTCAATGCTAATGAAACAGTTAAGTGATGAATCGCTTTTTTGGTATGATCGAACAGCTTGTTTGACCATGAAACAATTACATGGCCGATTCGCGGATTTATTATTGTGCCTGAGTTTGAGGATTTATAAACGAAAAATTTTTAAAGTTCCGATTTCCAAAAAGGAAATGGCTGCTGTTACTAATATGTCCCAGGAAAGTCTGTCAAGGGTAATTAAAGATTTCGTGGGAGAGAAACTTATTGAAATAAAAGGAAGTGAAATCTCAATATTAAATTTCGACAAAATAAGGCATCTAAGTATGGTTGGTTAGCCTTTTTGTTTAATCTCTAACAATTTGTCTTCATCCAGAATTGTAAGTATATTTTTCTCGAGCGTTATAATTCCTGTTTCCTGGAATTCTTTTAAAAGACGGGTAACACTTTCGCGTGAGGTTCCAATTAAGGACGCCAACTCTACCTTTGTAATGTTCAAATTGAATGGGTTTTGCCCGTATACCTGGTATCGAAAATAAAGGAGTGTGTCTGCCAGTCTGCCCGGAACTTGTTGCTGGACATTATTGATTAGACGATCATAGTAATTCATCTCATCATCAAATATGTAATAAATTACCTCCGTAGCAAAAGAACCATTTTTTTTCAGCAAGATTCCAAACTTTTCAATATCGATAAAACACACTTTAGTTGTTGTAAGTGCAGTAGCCGAATTACTGTATTGTTTAGTTTTTTTATTCAGATTATTTATTCCAAGATAAGCTCCTTTCTTCGAAATACTCAGGATATAATCTTTCGCACCCAGACCACGTTTACTAAGTTTGACGAAGCCTTCGCGTATATAAATAATATGACTGGCAGGTGAACCTTCTTTAAAAATCAGTTCGCCACGCTGGAACTCGGTTTGCAGGCATCCCTTTTCAAGCACTTCAAGTTCATCCTTGTTCAAAATTGAAACGATACTTGATTTTATACTACAGTTTAAACAACTCTCTTTCTTAATTTCCATTTTACCAATATTTCTGGTTGTAGCTAACTCGTTGTGATTTAAATCACTCCTTAATGTGGCTTTCCTTCTTTTATAACACTGTAAATATCACAAATAAATTCGAAATATGTCATATTAATATATGAACATTTGTGCATTATGTTCGTATACTTTTGTATAAAGAAAATAAATCATTTAAATACATAAAGTTATGAAAAAAGTACTTGTTTTAATATGTTACAACTTAGGGCTTTGGGGAATTTTAGGCTTCTTTGCCACTCTTTTTCTCGGATTCCTGTCATGTTGTGCTAATTTATCGGAAAATATTTTCTACGCGTTCCTTGCTGTCTATGCAGTAATCGGTCTTGCCGCTACTACATTTTGTGTATCGAGGGGTTGTAAGAAAGTTATGGAATAGGTTCCACAACTTTAGCTACAACTATTCGTTAATAAGCTGAACATCAACTTTATTAAAGAAAAATTTCGTGCTATTTTAATCATTTTTCAATCTTGCTTTTAAACAAGACTGTTTAAGTCAGCAAAATAATTGAATTCTCTTTTTTTAACGTGATTCTTTTATATCATTTCAGTAAACCCGCCGAATTCTATTTCATCAGCATACGAATCTCAATAATAACTTTAGCTGTTGAAAATCGGGCAAAACAGAAATTACTATCAGATTAACTCAACTTCCGAATCCGTACTTCAATTTCGGGAGAATCTTTTAATAATTTAATCAACTCTTCAGTATTAGTTTCTCCAAAATGATACGGATATAAAATCTTCGGGCGGAACATTTTTGCTGCATTGGCACACATTTCAGGAGTCATCGTGTACGGAAGATTCATGGGTAAAAAGGTAATATCGATGTCTTTCAGATTGGCCATTTCCGGAATATTTTCGGTATCTCCTGCCACATACACTTTCTTATCACCAAAACGAATAACATATCCATTTCCCTGACCTTTGGGGTGAAAAGCACCTCCATCAGGGCGTTTATTTTTGATGTTGTATGCCGGAACTGCTTCCACAGTAATACCATCAAAAACCTTGGTGTCACCATTTTCCATCACATCAGTTCCCTGGTATTTTTCATTGCATGTTTTCGTAAGAACAATTTTAGTGTCAGTCTTTTTTATAAGATCCAAAGTTTTAGAATCGAGATGGTCACCATGTTCATGTGTGATTAGCACCAAATCTGCCTTTGGTAACGTATTATAATCGGCAAACATCGAAACCGGATCAATGTGAATCACCTTTCCGTTGTATTGCATCATCAAGGTTCCGTGTCCAATAAACGTAATGGTAAGTTCACCGCCTGAGGTTTGAAAAACATCTTTTTCGAACTCAGCAGCCAATGATTGAACAAGCGTAAAAACAAACATCGTAAAAAGTATCACTATTTTTTGCATGATTACTGGTATTAATTTCCCCCTAAGTTAGGGATAATTTCAGTATTTTGCAGGCTCAAATTTTCAGTATTAAAGTATAACCAAAACCGGCTATCCCAGAATAAAAGGAACCGGAATAAACCATTTCAAATGAAAAAGTATATCTTATTTTTCATCATCTTTTTTGCTTTTGGAGGCCTTTCGGCCAAAGACTTTCAGCTTTCTTCACCTTCAGGTAAACTCACAGCAACTGTTTCAGTGAACGAAAACATCACATTCTCAGTTGCTCTGAATGGAAAGGAAATTATCGCTCCTTCAGAAATTGCACTCGAATTGACTGAAGGAATAATCTGGGGGGAAAACGACAAAGTCAGAAAAAACAAAATTACCTCAGTTTCACAAGAATTACATCCTGTGATATTTCGTAAAAACGAAGTGATCAGCGATGTCTATAATCAACTGACACTCACTTTTAAAGATCATTCGCTTGAGTTTAAAGCCTACGACGAAGGTATTGCTTACCGTTGGGTTTCATCAGTAAAAGGCGACTACAAGGTGAAAAACGAATTGGTGACTTTTGCTTTTCCAGACGATCGCAATATTTGGTTTCCTGAAGAAGAAAGTATAATGAGTCACCAGGAACGCGAATACCTGCGCGAAAAACTTTCGAATGTTGGTGCCGATCGTTTTTGTTCTACAGGCATGCTGGTTGATGCAGGCGATGGAGTAAAAGTTTATATTTCTGAATCAGGGCTCATGGATTACGCCGGAATGTATCTGAAAGGCAGCAATTCAAATCCATATTCCCTGGTAAGCAAATTTGCCGGTGTCGTTTTGAAAGAAGAGGCCCTGAACGACCGTGATGTGAAACCAACGGAATACGCTGACTACATTGCCGAATGTAGTGGCCCGCGTGTTTTCCCGTGGCGGGTGATGCTGATCACTGAAAAAGACGCCGACCTGGTGCAATCGAACCTGATTTACAAACTGGCTCCCGAACAGAAAATAGAAAATACCGATTGGATCAAACCCGGCAAAGTAGCCTGGGACTGGTGGAATGCCAACAACATTTACGGAGTTGATTTTGAATCGGGAGTGAATAATGCCACTTACAAATATTACATTGATTTTGCTTCGAAATACGGACTGGATTACATTATTCTGGATGAAGGCTGGTACCATCTTGGCGATGTGCTGGACGTGGTGGATGACATTAATATTCAGGAGTTGGTAGATTACGGAAAGCAAAAAAATGTGGGTATTATTCTCTGGGTGGTTTGGAAATCATTGGATGATAAACTTACTGAAGCGCTCGACCAATTTCAAAAGTGGGGAGTGAAAGGAATCAAGGTTGACTTTATGCAGCGCGATGATCAGTGGATGGTCAACTTTTACGAGAGATGCGCCAGTGAGTGTGCCAAACGCGAACTGTTAGTTGATTACCACGGCGCTTATAAACCTTGCGGACTGGATCGTGCTTATCCGAACGTAATCTCCTATGAAGGAGTAAAAGGGATGGAAAATGCCAAATGGTCGAACCTGCCAGATCCGGAACATGATGTTACCTTGCCATTTATCCGCATGGTTGCCGGACCAATGGATTTTACTCCTGGCGCGATGATTAACAAAACGAAGGTGAATTTCAATCCTGTTTTCACCGAACCAATGAGCAACGGAACGCGTTGTCACCAGTTGGGGATGTACGTGGTATTTGAAAGTGCTTTGCAAATGCTGGCCGATAACCCATCGAACTACTACCGCGAACCGGAGTGCATGGAATTTCTTTCAACAGTTCCAACTATATGGAATGATACAAAGGTTTTAGAAGCCAAAGTAAGTGATTACATTGCTGTGGCCCGCCGCTCGGGCAATACCTGGTATGTAGGCGCCATGACTGACTGGGATCCGCGCACACTCGACCTGAAACTCGATTTCCTGGGTGAAGGAAACTATACCATGAAAGTTTGGAAAGATGGTGTAAACGCATCAAAACATGCTTCTGATTTTGCACAGGAAACTCTCGAAGTAAATGCTAATTCAACAGTAAAAATAAACATGGCTCCGGGCGGTGGCTGGGTGGCTATAATTAGTAAGAAGTAGCTGCAAGGAAGGGAGGGAGGAAGGCATCCGTCAATTGACGGATGCCTTCCTTTTTTTACATACTGAATTACACCACCCCGTCCCGACGATAAATGTCGGGACACCCCTCCTGGTTGAGGAGGGGAAACTTAAATTTGTTGCGAAATATTTCTCCTCCTGGTTGAGGAGTACCCTGACGTTTACAGTCAAGGGGAGGTGGTAAGTGGCTTCTAATAATGAACAATGCATTAAGAAAAAGAAAGCAGAACAATCACTTGTCCTGCTTTCTTTTAAATCCTATTTAATTGTCTTTACGATCCCGAAGAATCGGGAGAGAAATCTGTTTCGTCGGCTAATATTTTTCTG
Source organism: Draconibacterium sp. (assembly GCA_035399765.1). Classification (GTDB taxonomy): domain Bacteria; phylum Bacteroidota; class Bacteroidia; order Bacteroidales; family Prolixibacteraceae; genus Draconibacterium. The sequence continues at coordinate 34,344 of DAOPJR010000006.1, forward strand.
TTTACTGAAGTTCAAATTTCACAGATATAACTACCGTTTGTATTTTAAATTCTGCGCCAAATAATGAGGTAGTCACTATTTTGCTAAAATAACTGTACCACTCCTGCCTTTTTCAGAGCCATCACTAAAAGCAATTAAATAAAAATAAGTTCCTTTTACTATCTCATTTTCTTTATTCCTCCCGTCCCACCATTTCGGTGTCGAATTAGGGTCACCGTTATGTGCATATTCCCAGATAGTCTCACTTTTTTCATTCATTATTTTCATTCTAAAATGTGGAAATTTTTTTCCAAGATCTTTTACTTGGAAAACATCATGAATTCCATCTCCATTGGGCGAAAAGCCTTCAGGAATCATAATATCATATTTTGAATTGCCTGAACTTTTACTATCATCCATATCAATCTGAATTCCATTGGTTTTCTCTTGAAGTACAAATTTTACTGAAATACCAACCGCCTTTCCTTTAAATTCAGGAATTTCAACAGGGGGTAGCATGTTTACTAACCTTTGCATTTCTTCTGCTAAATAAGGATAATCTTTTTCTGTGGCATCAACAACTGGCTTATCCGGATTGGCATATGCAACCACAACCACATCATCAAGATTTACAATGTCGGATTGCGCATAATTATGAAGAGACACAACCTTGTTTCCATTATCAAACTCCTTATTTGAATCCGAAGAACTTTGAACAGACAGCGTTTTATTATCTTTTCCAAATTCCATGAAGACCTGAACTACACCCTGTTCCCCTTTATCTATAGCCTTTTTCGGATAGATAATATTCTGTGCAATAAACTTCCGCAACTCCAACTCTGTAGTGATTTTATAATCTTTTGTACGAATAACAATCACTCCATCTTTTCCTTCCTCTCCATATTTTTTTATGGTTTCATCATCTTTATAAACCGACATTGAGGCAATATCTTCCGGTTTCAAATCATTGATGTTTTTATCCGTTTTTTCTCCGTCAACAATAAGCAACGGGTTTGCTTTGACCTGGTTTTTTGTTATAATTTCAATCACCCCATTTTTACCTTTATCTCCATATTTTTCAACTGCAGATGCATCTTTTATTACATTGACCGACTCAATATCAACTGGATCAATGTCATCTATTGATTTATCCGTTTTCTCTCCATTCAAAATCAGCAAAGGCTCTGGTTTCTTTAATTCTGTCATTACTTTTGTGTTAACCACAACTACTCCATTTTTCCCCTTTTCACCATATATTTTAGTTGCCGATTCATCTTTAAGAACACTAACTGATTCTATGTTCTCCGGATTCAGGTATTCAATATTTGCAACTATTTTCCCATCCACCACATAAAGTGGTTCATTCGTTGGATTGGTGGTGCTTCGAATAAGAACACCGGTACTCCCGCCTGTCATTTTTCCTTTATCGACTGGCTTAATTTGAATTTCTCTTTCTTTTGGTTCATTATCAATTTTCAGCACCACAGAAATTGGATTCTCTTTGTTAGGTATAGCTTCTGACACTTTATATCCAACTTTTGAAATGATCAACACATCGTTTTTATCATTCAAACCCAGCAGGAACATACCGTTCAAATCGGTAATTGTTCCAATAGTTGTGCCTTTAATGATAACCGCAGCTCCGGTAACAGGTTCACCTTGTTCATTGGTTACCTTTCCCGAAATAGTTACGCCAGACTTACTGTCCATTCGTTCTCCGTTCAAGTCAAGTTTCGAAGATCTACGCATGTGATCTTCGTTAAGCATAAAGTTTATTGGAACGGTATAAGAAACATTTACAATCTCACCGTCTTTCTTCCCTGGTTTCCAAAGAGGCAAGTTGCTGACTACCCGCAAAGCTTCCTGATCAAGTGATGGGTCAACACCTCGCGAAATCTTTTCATTCACTACTTTCCCTTTCTTGTTCACCACAAACGTTACATAAACCTTCCCCTGTATCCCGTTTGCCATGGCTATTTTGGGATACATCAGACTGTTTGCTATGTATTTCCGAAGTGCCAAATCTCCGCCTGGAAACTCCGGCATCTGATCTACCTTTTCAAAGGCTGGTTCATCCTGTTTTTCAGGTAAGTTATCAGGATTGTCTCCTATTAACTGAACATCAATTTCCTTTCTGTCGTTTACTTCAATTTCCTGCTTAGCATAGCCAAGCATCACGAAAATCAAGGTCTTATTATCATCTTCAAGTTTTATCTCGTAGTTCCCATCACGATCAGAGATCGTTCCAACGGTTGTTCCGTCAATCAACACAGCTGCCCCTGATATCGGATTACCATTCAGATCAGTAATTTTACCTTTTACTGTAAATTCCTTTATCGAAGTGTTAGTATTGGAATATTTTTTTACATCGGGTTTTTCTGTTTTTATTTCCAATGTATTAACAATATCTTCCCCTTTAAACTCATTTAAAAAATCAATGTTTTTAAAAGCCGGATCATCCTGCGGAATATTCTTTCCGTCCACAACAATGTCCATTTTTACTTTTGCCGGAACAATTTCGGTTTTTACTTCCCTGTTTGATAAACCCATGACCAAAACGGCCAGGAGCGGAAGTACCACCATTTGTTTGAGCAGTGCGTACTTGTTTTCTGTTTTCTTTTTCATCATGATAATGCGGTTTTTAAGTTGCGAGCCGTTCAGAGCGGTAAGAAACGGAGCTACGCCTTGTTTGTGGGCCAGTCCAACCATGGCCATTTGGTACTGTTGCGCGTCGTTCGTTTGAGTCAGCTCGTGATCGGTCAAGTATTCAAGGTTATTTTTTATAGCGTCTTTCAGCAGCCAAGCAAAAGGATTGAACCACTGAAAGAGAAATAGAATTTCGGCAAAAAGTATATCGAGGGTGTGTTTCCCGCGAACATGAATGTCCTCGTGTTGTACAATCATTCCAAGATCAGGATTCTTCAGTGTTTTTTCCGAAAGCACAATTTTATTGAAGAATGAGAACGGGTGTACATCGCGAAAAGTTACGTTTACTGTTACATTGAAAAGCTCTTGAAGACGGCTCTTCTTAATGATGGAAATAGCACGTACATGTCCCAAAATCAGGTACAGCAAAAAGCCCACCGATCCAACAATATAAATACCAATCAAGTAGTGATACCACTGCCATTGAAACGCTGGCTCTGCCACCGGCGAAGTGCTTTCAGCCAGGTATGCATAGCCGTCATAAGAAACTGGAGTTGCTTCAATATAACTAACACTTGTGAAGGTAATCAGCGGAATCAGGAAACTCAATGCCAGTGAAACGGGCAAATAAATGCGGTTAAAAGTAAATTGTTTCTGATGCTGAAAAAGCACCAGGTAGAGCAGGTAGAAAGCCGCAGCTGCCAGTGCTGCCTTGCCAATGTAAAGGAGGAATGTTTCCATTATTTGCCCTCCCTGATCATTTTGATCAACTCGTCAATCTCTTGATCTGACAGATCTTTTTCCTTTACAAAAAAGGCCACGGCGCTTTTTACCGAGTTATCGAAATAGTCGCTAACCACTTGTTTCATAAATGTTTTGCGGTATTCTTCCTTCGTCATCAGCGGATAATACTGGTAGGTGTTTCCGTACTGTGTGTACCCGATCACACCTTTGTCTTGCAGCAGGCGCACCAACGACGAAATGGTGTTGTAATGCGGTTTCGGGTCAGGATATTCCTCCACAATGTCTTTTACAAAAGCTTTTTCCATTTTCCAGAGGATTTTCATCAGCTCTTCTTCTTTCCGTGTGAGTCGTTTCATTGTATTTTATTTATGTTGCTTTTAATACCACCTATTCCTCAGGAAGCGTTAAACGTTTCCTTCATCATTTGTCCCCTAAAAGTAGGGGGACAGTTTAAGTTCCCGTTTTAAGGGACGAAAACAGGGGGTTGATTCCCTGCATTTTAAAAAGTCTAAAAGAACACAACAAACCTACAACTGTTTTTTCAGTTTTGCAACTATTTTTTCAGTTTATAAACTGAATTTTCAGTTGTTTCACCTTTGTATAGCGTACAAAATATTGTATATGAAGAAATTACGAATATAAGAAATTTACAAAAGTCTCTTTCGTAGAATGATCCGGCTTTCTTGCTTATCCTCCTTTGGAATGAAATCAACGATTTGAAAACCGTTCTTTAACCCGAAAAGAATCATGGATTTAAATTTGTTTCTTGTTTTAAACTGTATGAATTCATATCCGCGAGCCTTGGCAATTTGTTCCATTCCATTTGCCAGTTTTTGGGCAACATTTTTCCTTCTGAATTCGGATAAAACACCACCTAACCACGAATAAAAGACATTATTCTCAAATCGGTTATAACCGATTTTACATCCTACAGGAACTCCATTATAATAAGCAATTAAAATTACAGGATCATTTTGAAGTCTTTTCACAAATTCTTCAATGGTAAATCGTTCTGAAAATTCCGGGATTTGATTCAGAATTGCCAGTGCAGGTTCAAAACTTGTTATTTGTTCGATCTTAACCATTCTGTAATTAAGAGCATTAAAATAAAAAATGCTGCCCGATTGAGCAGCACTTGTCTGAAAATATGATAGAATTGGCGTATTAAACAATCATCTTTGCCTCATTGGTAACAAAGTATTAGAATTCTCCCCCTCCCTGCATATCCATTCCGCTGTCGTTTCCCCTGTTTCCGTTTTTGTCTTCCTTGAAGTTGTTGATCTTATAACTTAATGTCAGCATAACCACCCGAGGTTCACGTTCCCAGGTAAAGCGATTGCTAAAATTATCTCCGAAGTTTTCGCCACGGAATTTCGCAGTTCCAAGCGGATCACGAACGCTAACCGTAGCCGACAATTTGTTTTTCATGAATTCCTGCCGGTACGAAACATTGGAGAAAAACATCGACTTGGAATTTCCCTGCGCAGTAACCGACGGACCGCGGAAGAACCCGGTAAGTTGCAGTCGCGAATTTTCTGAAAACTTAAGCGTAGTATTCAATCGCCCTCCCCAGTTTGTACTTTCTCTATCGATGGATACTCCATTCAAATCACCGGTTATACGGTAATGGAACATATTCACATTCGCATTAACGACCAGCCATTTCTGAATGCTGATATTTCCTGTCACTTCCAGCCCGGTAGAATAATCCTTGTCGAAATTATCGGTGCGCATGTAAAAAACGCCATCGTTTCCAAGCGTTTCAACCCGATCAATCTTGTTATTTGTCACACGGTGGAACAGGTCAGCTGAAATAAAAGTTCTTCCCGAACCAAAACGCTTCATCATACCCATTTCGTAAGAATTAGTGTATTCCGGTTTCAAGTCAGGGTTTCCGTAACGAATCGTGTAGCGGTTAAAATAATTTGGAGAAGGATCCAAGTCCCAGCCACGCGGACGATTAATACGACGGCTGTAACTGGTGGTGAATTCAATGCTTTCTGCCAGCGGATAGGAAACATGAACCGTTGGGAAAAAATCAAAACGATTCAGTTTTGAAGCCTGATCAGCATTGGTATTCTTGATTTCGCGCAAGGTGAGCTCGCCCCTCAAACCCGCCATGTATTCAAACTTTCCTAATTTATTGCTGAAAGTTCCGTAAACGGCATGAATATCACGTCGAAAATCAGTAGCACTGGTAAAATCGTTGTTAATGATCCACGAGTCGGTAGCTTGATTGTAATCCCTGAATTCCATCGTTTGGTACTGATCCTCGATGCGGCTTTGCATCCCGGCTTCCAGTCGTCCGTTTTCGCTAAACGGGTAGGTATAATCGAGCTTAAACCGAAACTCCTTTTGATCTTCCGTTTCCAGCGAAGAAATTTTTGACAGGTATTCATTGGCAGGAATAAAGTTGGGATCAGCCAACAACTCTGATTCAATTTCAGTATCGGTCCCGTTTTCATCCGAATAAAAAGCCGAAGCTTCAATCCGGTGACCTTTGTCGTCGAATTTATGCTGGAAGTTGGCATTCAGTGTATAAAAATCATTAATCCGATCGGAAGTTTCGTCGGTTACAGAATAAATATGTTCTGTTGCAGGAATGGTAAAATTTTCGGTGCGCCCCCCTCCGCTACTGCCTCGTTTAGATTTCCCTAATTCTCCTGAGAGTGTTAGTGTAGTTGCCTTTCCAAGGAATAAATCGGCTCCACCTTTTATTGTATTTCCGCCGCGAATCATATTTCGCTTTCCATTCATATTCAGATACTGAGTGGTATCGTTGGTATACGTTTCGCGTTCCGACATCATTTTACCATAGTTGGTTTCGTCCCTCCAGTCTGCTCCGGCAAAAATGTTGATCTTATTAAAGCGATAGTTTAACATGAAATCGCCACGGTATTTGTCTCCCGATCCGACACTGGCATTTACAATCCCGTTGAGGCCATTCATCGAGTTCTTTTTCATAACCAAATTAATAATCCCAGCCGTTCCGTCGGGTTCATATTTTGCTGATGGATTAGTGATAATTTCAATGTTTTCAATGGCTGAAGAAGGGATTTGCTGAAGTGCATCGCTCCCACTTAAAACGCTGGGTCTTCCATCGATCAATACGGTGAAATTGGATGAACCTCTCAACGAAACGTTCCCGTCAATATCAACCTGCACAGAAGGTGTGTTTTCCAGAACATCCACGGCAGTTCCCCCGACTGCACTAATCACCTGGCTCACATTCACCACCTTTTTATCCAGTTTATATTCTACCGGTGCCTTGTCGGCTACCACATTCACTTCGCCCAAAGCCATGGACGCCGGACTAAGATCGATAGTGCCTAAGTCGTAGTTTTTATTATCGCTATTCAATTCTACATCCGCGATGGTTCTCTTTTCAAATCCCATGAAGTTGGCTTCCACAAAGTAGTCGCCGTAATTAACGCCGTCTATCTCAAATTTGCCGTGTACATCGGTAATCGTTCCCGTAATTAATGTTGAATCCTGTTCATTATACACAGCCACATTTGCAAATTCCATAGGTTGCGAGGTTGCTTCATCAAGAATAACCCCACTAATTTTACCCTTTCGGTCGTCATCAATTTTTGGCGTGTCATCGGCTTTAGTTTGGTTAAAAATCAGCATACTAAAAAGAAGTAGCATCACATAGAGATTTCGTTTCATGTTTTCAGACATTGTTTAAAAGTTTTCATTGCATTTATTAGATATTAAGACTATTTGGTATTTTATTGGTTTAATCCAGAATTGTTAAGAAGTTGTTAATGCAAGAAAAAGAGCTACTTTATTTTCTCTATCTGTGGAACGCGTCCACACAATTGCCTGATTTTTAGATCACCCCGAAAAAGTGTTATCAAATGCTAAAAAAGAGCTTCTAGTATTAATTTGGTTTAAATTTTAGCCATCTGGCACTCAATCCGGAATTTTTGGAATCATTTTAGATAGAGCCATGCCGAATTGTTGAACCAAAATTAAGTTCTGAATTCTCATCCGCTGACAAACAATCAACGACGTTCTGCAAATTTTTGATAACTGAATTCTGGTTTTAAACCAACAAGGAGAATTACAAATGAATACAATTAATGACATTGGCGAGCTGAAACAGCTTTCCATAGAAAAAACGTTTGAAACATTCTCTTCTGGTGAAAACGGCCTGGCCGGTTCATCTCTTCAGGAACGTTATAACAAATACGGTTATAACGAATTGGAAGAAAAAAAAGTTAATCCCATTCTTAAATTTCTAGGATACTTCTGGGGACCAATCCCCTGGATGATCGAAGTAGCGGCTATTTTATCAGCAGTTATTAGCCACTGGGAAGATTTTTGGATCATTTTTGTTCTGCTGCTGTTAAACGCCACTGTCGGATTCTGGCAGGAATACAAAGCCGGCGATGCCATTCAGCAATTAAAAAAGAAACTGGCACTGAACGCCCGTGTAAAACGAAACGGGAAATGGGGCAGCATACCAGCCCGCGAACTGGTTCCGGGTGACGTGGTTCGTGTTCGGCTGGGAGATGTAGTTCCGGCTGATATTAAACTTTTCTCGGGTGATTATCTTTCCACCGATGAATCCGCTTTGACCGGGGAATCGCTTCCGGTTGATAAACACCCGAAAGACGTTGCTTTTTCCGGATCGGTAGTGCGACAAGGAGAAATGGATGGTGTAGTGGTTGCAACAGGCAGTGAAACGTTTTTCGGACGAACAGCAAAACTGGTGGAGGAAGCCAAAACAGTAAGCCATTTTCAGCGGGCTGTGGTTAAAATCGGGCACTACCTGATTGTTATGGCAGCATTTATGATCGCCCTGATTTTTATGGTATCCTTCTTTCGTCACGAAAGTTTTCTGGATACACTTCAGTTTGCTCTTGTGTTAACTATTGCAGCAATTCCGGTAGCTTTGCCTGCTGTTTTGTCGGTTACCATGGCAGTTGGAGCAGCCGCACTGGCCAAAAAGAAAGCCATTGTAAGCAAATTAGTTGCTATTGAAGAAATGGCCGGAATGGATATTTTATGCTCAGACAAAACAGGTACGATCACCAAAAACGAATTAACCCTGTCGGATGTTTTACCACAGGGAAAATACACTGCTGATGACGTGCTGGTTTATGCTTCGCTGGCATCGCGCGAAGAAGACAATGATCCGATCGATACGGCCATAATTACCAAAACGAACTCACAGGGTTCTCCTGCACAGAAAATAAAATCATTTTCCATTTCGGGGTTCAAACCATTCGACCCTGTAATTAAAAGAAGCGAAGCTAGCGTCGTTTCCGGGAATGAAACATTTACTGTTTCAAAAGGAGCACCACAGGTTATCTTAGCACTATTACCTAAAAAAGAACAGGAAGAGATTGGTAAAATCGTTAACAAACAAGTAGATGAGCTGGCGCAAAAAGGATATCGCACACTTGGAATAGCCAGAACCAATGAAAAAGAAAAGTGGGAATTTGTTGGTTTGATCCCCATGTTCGATCCTCCACGCGAAGATTCCGCCGACACCATTAAAACGGCCTTAGAAATGGGTGTGAATGTAAAAATGGTTACCGGCGACCACACTTCCATTGCCAAACAGATTGCACAAAAAGTGAATCTAAAAACCCGTATAAGTGAAGCTTCACTGTTTCTGAAAAAGAATGAAAAAGAAGCGGCCCGGATCGTGGAACAAGCCGATGGTTTTGCCCAGGTTTTCCCGGAACACAAATACCGGATTATAGAACTATTACAAGATCGTAAACACATTGTTGGAATGACCGGTGACGGAGTGAATGATGCTCCGGCACTAAAAAAAGCAGATGTGGGAATTGCTGTCGCTGGCGCTACCGACGCGGCCAAATCGGCTGCCGACATTGTACTAACTCTACCCGGCTTATCGGTTATTATTGATGCGATAAAAGAAAGCCGCAAGATCTTTCAACGTATGAACAGTTATGCCATTTACCGAATTGCAGAAACCATTCGGGTACTGCTGTTTATCACACTCGCTATCCTGGTCTTCAATTTTTACCCGGTAACGGCTATTATGATTGTGCTGCTTGCGCTTTTCAACGATGCCCCGATCATGGCTATCGCTTACGACAACGTTAAATATTCGCCTGAACCGGAACGTTGGAATATGCGTGTTTTGCTCAGCATGGCAACTTTCCTGGGATTAATTGGAGTGGTTAGTTCATTTGCTATATTTTATATCGGCGAATCGGTTTTGAAATTACCGGCAGCACAGGTACAAACGTTTATATTTCTAAAACTGGCCGTTGCAGGACACCTTACCGTTTTTGTCACACGTACAAGAGGTCCGTTTTGGTCTATCAAACCAAGTCCGGTAATGTTCTGGTCGGCTGTTTCAACCAAAATACTGGCAACATTGGTTGCCGTTTACGGATGGTTCATCACTCCTATTTCATGGAAACTGGCATTGTTGGTCTGGGGATATGCCATTGTCGCTTTCCTCATCACCGATTTCCTAAAAATCAGGATTTACAAAGTTCTCGATCATGAAAATATTGCCTTTAGCAAACTTAAAAGAATGGCACAACCATTTAATAAACATTAAAATAGATAACAACAAATAAAAATTAAAGTCATGAAAACTGAAACAATACCTCAAACAGAAAAAATACAAATTCAGGAATTACTTGAAAAACTTTGTAGCGAGGAAGGATTAATAAGAAAAGAAGCCCGTAACTCACTGGTAAAAACAGGAACTCCTGTCTTGCCATATGTTCTTGAATTACTTGATAGTGAAAAACATATTTACCGTTGGGAAGCCATGAAAGTAATCGCAGAGATCGGATCTCCTGAATCAATACCAATTTTTTTGGAAAGCCTGAACGATGACAGCGGTGATATACGCTGGATCGCTTCTGAAGGGTTGATACATACAGGGAAATACTCGCTTAAACCTTTGCTTCAACTGATTTTGGATAAACATGATTCAGTGTTTGTACTTAATGGTGCACATCATATTATTCATGTATTAAGTATTAAAAAGTTGCTGCCAAAAGACTTTCCTACAAAAAATCTGCTCGACCTGCTTAAAGTAAGTAGTAATCCATCCAGTATGAAAGTACTGGTTCATCATACACTGGAAATGCTCGCAAAAGGAGGAAGTGAATAAATCTTTCTTCCTCCTACTGTTTAGGTGGCAATTCCTCACACATATAATCAAAGAACAAGCGTTTGCTATTTAGCAGCTTGTTCTTCTTTTTATTTCATCTTATTAAACTCGTTTAGTTGTAAACTATAAGATGGAACTCACATGTCCTGATAGCTATCGCGATTAATAATTGTCGTTTATATCAAAAATATAGTCATGCTCGTTTCATTTTAAGTTCACTTGACTTAAATTTGATCATTCACAAATTGATATCAGTCTAACAAACAAAATCATTATGAACGAACAAATTACAAAACCACAGGCACCTCCGCCGAATTACCTTGTTTTTGCAATTCTTGTCACTATTTTTTGTGGAAAAATTTTTGGAATTGTTTCCATCATTTTTGCAGCACAGGTAAATTCGAAATGGAATGCAGGAGACCAGGCTGGCGCTCTTAATGCCAGTAAAAATGCCAAGTTATGGGCATGGATTTCATTTGCAGTGGGCTTCGCATGGATTGCTATTATAACTTTGTTATCGTTTTTTGGCATTATCGCCGGATTGTCGCTGGGCAATTTTAATTTCTGAATGTAAATGAGTAAAACACTCAATGGAATACTGCTTCTCTTTATTTTAGGAGTAGCAGTACTTTTTTTTGTGCTCGACCCGGTTCAGCAGGAAATTTTTCCTAAATGTGCTTTTCATTCACTTACAGGAGGTTATTGTCCGGGATGTGGTTCTCAAAGGGCTTTACACAGTTTGCTCCATCTTGATTTTGCTGGAGTAGTGAGTTACAACTTTCTGTTTTTACCGGCAGCTTTGCTCATACTTTACCATTATACACACAGGTTTCTGAACCGCCTTTTTAAATGGAAACTCCCGAACCTGCTTTACTTGAAAAATACTCCCTGGGTAATTTTAACAGTCGTTATTGCTTTCTGGATTCTACGCAATTTACCCTGGTATCCGTTTAATGTGCTGGCTCCGGGTTAATAAAAAATGATTGAAAAGCATACCCCTTGTCGGTGAAATAATGAATTACATCATTAAGTTTCAAATAAAATTTATCTTGGCGTTCAGCGCTGGTACCGGGGTGTATTAATAGGATGGTACCATTCAAATCGTTCCCCTGTTCGAAATTTTTTAAGTGTGAAAACAACTCATCCGAAGAACGGTAATTCGACATATCCGGAGTCGTATAATCAGCATTTGTTCCGGTACCCGGAGTTAATCCGATTACACGCAATCCCATTTCTTCCGACCATTCAACAATGTCACGATTATACCATTCGTATGCTGGCATAAAAAAAGAAGCTTTCTCCTGACTCACTCCAAATCTTTCCAGTTCGCGAAAATTATTTTGAAGATCCTCCACAAATTCAGTCTCGGTAACCAATGTTGAATCCCGATTTTCCCAGGGAGCATATAAAAGATGACTATCGGAATGAGCACCCACATAATGTCCTTCTGAAATAATCCTTTTAATTATACTCTCAAAATTTTTGTTCCGAAGAAAATTTCCCGTAAAAAAGAAAGATGCTTTGATGTTGTTCTCATCCAGTACATTTAATACATGTTCCCCTCCTTCGAAAAATGAATCAGCAGTAAAAGTGAGATAAATAGATTTTTCGTTTGGTCTTACTCTAATAATCGCCCCTAAATCATCTTTTTTGAAACTACTCTTCTCCGCGGCTTGTCTTTTCCCTTCAGATTGAAGCGCTGCCAGAATATAGGTTAAACTCGCAGTCCCGTCGAGTGTAGGTTCGTTGGTTGAATAATCACCCACATCGTCGTGATAAACGGCTTTCCCTTTGTTAAAAGGGGCATATTCATCCTCTTCAGTTAGCGTTATTCCTATCAAACTTTGATACGTAGAGTTGTAAACCGGTCCATCCACCAAACCGCCATAAGTAGGTTCTTTTAACAATACGGTATACGAAGAATGCGGTGTCAGAGGTGAATCCACCACTCCGGGCATGGCGCAAATCATCGCAGTTCCCCAAGGATTACATCCAAACAACCAGTCGCGAAGTGCCGCTTTCATTTCAGAAAAAGAAGTATCCCCGGTTGTCTTTTCGTATAATTCGGCCTGAGTGAGCGCTGCCACCACAAAGTTATTCGAACACCATAAATATGGCAAACCATTTAAAAAGGGATCATCCTTCCCCCGTAAATACAATAAATCAAGGCCTTGCCGGTAGAAGTCTGCAAACTCCGGCATATTCTCTTTTATCAAAAAATAATGCCCGAGGTTTATAAAAGGATACGACTCATAATGTCGCGCAGTATCAGTGCGTATCCACGGCGAAATCGCTTCATCTTTTCCCCATTTGCTTGCTTCCTTTAAATAACTTTTATCTCCGGTTAAATTGAAAAGACTGGCGGCTGCCAGTTCAAGATCGTCAACATAATTTCGTTCCTCGTAAAAATAAGGTGAAACATTGCAGGCAGTCTGACAAAAACCAATATCAGAAAGCGCAAAATCCCAGGCTTTCAACGCCTTTTGTTTGAGTAATTCAGCCTGCTCTAAATCTATTTCCTTAAACAACTCAGAACCAAGTGCAAAAGCTGAAGCGAATTTTCCCGCAATGGATGAAACACCCGTTGATTCGTTTTTATATTGAGCCAAACCCTGTGGGTTCCCGGTAACAAGATAAACCGGACGATATTCCCCAAAACCATAGTCAGCTTCGTCTTTATTGGGTAGCCTGAAACCAACATGATCCCGGTCGTCGGCAATTTGGTTGTACATTTCACCAGGTGCCGGATTCATTTTTAGCATCCAGTCAAGACCCCAGCGAATTTCATCCAAAATATCCGGAACCTCGTTACTCCCCGCTTTCCCGTTCTTATCAAATTTATCCGTGAAAATTCCCTTGAAGCTCTGGTAAGCAAACATCATCTGAAAAACCGAATTGATGGAAGTAGTTGAATATTGGAGATAATCCGAAGCATCGTGCCAGCCTCCTGTCACATCAATTTTCTCTCCTGTTTTGGTTGGATGATCAACAATTACACCATCGTGAGTGTGGCACGAATCATTTAAATAAGGATTGAAACCACAACGTTGTTGTCGGATGTAATTCAACACAAAATCTGCTGTCCCGTCAAAAACATCATAATCAATTCGAAATGCCGGTGATTTTTCTTCCCCTAACTCGATAAAATATGTACCAGGTAATTCCACCTGCGAAAAGTTAAGCCGGTATGCTGTTTGCATTCCCCAACCGGTAGCATCGGACAACTGGGGTTTTCCTTCAAAAACCACTTCACTACTTGCTGAATTAACTACCTTAAAAGCAAGTATATCCAACTTTTGATCGGATAGAAAAACAGCCACTTTTATGGACTTTGGTAAATATCCCAGCTGATTAATACGGATGAATCCTCCGGCTTTAAGATTGATGTGAAAAAACACCAGAAATGCAATTAAAAAAACCATTTTGAGATTGGAATATCCAAGCATTATTTCGTTTTTCAAAAGACCGTATTTCTTATTTTTCAATTCCATTAGAATGCATTTATGTATATTTTGCCTAGCAAGCGAAACCGCCAAGAATACTAAGGATATCTATTTAAACAGATTTTTCTTTGAAATTTTCACCTGATATAGTTTTTCTCTATTCAATTATTCTGAATTTTAAACTAATAATCTAATCAAGTTCTCTAATCATAATATTCCGGAAAGAGACTTTACCCGGATGATCCTGAAAACAAATATGCCCTTTTGGGTATTTACCAAAATAATACCACCGCGCATCGCCAAGATACGGGGATTCATCAGGACGACTAAACTTGCTTTCTGCCAACATATTTTCCCATCCAGGTCCTTCGAGAGGAAAAGAATTAATCAAAATACCATTTAAAAGAACCTCGCCACGGTTGATTTTGTGGTCTATTTTAATATGGTATGAGTTCCACTCTTCGGCCGGTTTTGCAACGTCCAACTTTGCAGGTGCTGATAGATCATATAGCGCACCTACAAAATGTTTGTGCGCAGCCAGATCTTCGATGGCATTTTGTACTTCAATATCACCACCAAGAGCAATCTGGGGGTTATTATAAATTTCCGGATCTAAAATTTGAATCTCAGGCCCTGTTTGATACGGATAATTAAATTGTTTTTCTTCGCTCACTCCCCACATAAAACCGCTATTTCCACCAGGTTCTACCTGCCAGTCAAACTTAATCTCAAAGTTTTCATATATTTTATTCGACAAAAGGCTTGCATCCCCTGTCCCCGATTCCATATCAGAAATCCCGTTAAAGATTAAAACGTTGTTTTCAACTATCCAACCCTTTTTCGAACCATCATCCTGAAAAATATGCCATCCTTTTAAAGAATTATCTGTAAGCAGGTTTTTCCACTCGGTTTTATTATTACTGCAATTGGTAAATACAAGTACGATTGTGATAAAAAAAAGTGTTCTTTTCATTTTAAGGCTATTAGGTTATACTCAATGAAGTTAGCTTATATATTGTTGAGCTTTGTTTAAGTCGGCCTGCAGGGATTCGAACCCTGGACCCGCTGATTAAGAGTCAGCTGCTCTGCCAACTGAGCTACAGGCCGGATCAGTAAAATTATGAGAAATCCAGAGGAAGAAGAAAATAATTCACAATTTTATGATGGCAGGTAACGATAATTTGCTCTCATTATTCATTCGATCAAGTACTGAAATCCGTACTTCGTACTTTTTCCTTTTTCGGTTAATCTTATCAAATTTAATTTGATTCTTCTTTTGAATAATGAAAATATCTTTTCCTGAATTTGGTTCGAATGCCTTGCTTTCTTCATTCAAATAAACAACAAACTGCCATGGCTTATCCATTTCATCATCCGTGGACTGTGTTTCCCATTTTATTTTTCTGCCATGTTTCTTTAGTTTGGTAATTGTCTCTGGCGGAGTAGAATCGAGCCAGTTCATAGGAGGAATAATAGCAGGTTTTTGATAAAAATCATTGCGCAAACTATCCTGGAAACCAAGCAGATCGTTAAAAAACCATTTTGAACTATAGAATGCCGAACCTGTAATTTCAGGTATGGATCGTAACATTCGGATTTGTTTGGGTAGTTGATCAGGGTCCCTCCATTCCGGTGTTTCCGAGTTGGGATCAACACGATAAGCGGCCTGTCCTATGTACATGGCACGATCATAAGAGTGGTCTTTCCACCAGTATGACAGTGTTTCGAAATCGGCGGCCGGATGACCGATATACCAATACAATTGCGGTAAACAGTAGTCAATCCAGCCTTTTTCCTGCCATTTGACAATATTAGCATATAAATCATCGTAATTGGTAGCTCCTGCTTTGGTATCCGAACCTGCCGGATCATCAGCGATATTGCGCCACACGCCAAAAGGACTGATTCCGAATTTTACCCAGGGCTTTGCTGCTTTAATGGTATCATTGATCATTTTAATTGCGATATCGACGTTCTCTCGTCGCCAGTCAGCAATACTTTCCGGCTGAAATCCACGATTGTAAAGTCGAAATGAAGTCGTATCCGGAAAAGGATCTCTGGTTGGATAAGGATAAAAATAGTCATCCATATGAATGGCGTCCACATCGTAGCGTTGTACAATGTCCTTGACGACTTTTACAATAAATTCGCGTGTTTCTGGTATTCCCGGATCAAAATAAAGCTTATTGCCATATGAAATGATCCACTCAGGATGTTGAAATGCAATATGATCAACCGATAGTTCTTCTGTTATGTTTTGTGCTACCCGGTAAGGATTGAGCCAGGCATGCAATTCCATGCCTCTTTTGTGGCATTCATCGATCCAGAATTCAAGCGGATCATAAAAAGGCTGGGTTGATGTTCCCTGCTTGCCACTAAGGTAACGTGACCAGGGTTCGAATTCAGACCGATAGAAAGCATCTGCAGATGGTCGCACCTGAAGAATAATCGTATTCATTCCCAGACTTTTATGCATATTAAGAATAGAAATGACTTCCTTTTGTTGCTGCTCAACCGATAGGCCGGGTTTCGAAGGCCAGTCAATGTTGGATACTGTAGCGACCCAAACTGCTCTGAATTCATATTTGGGCTGTGCTGTTAAATCAATCTTAACTAAAAACAAGAAAAATAAAATGAATATAAACTTCTTCATAACCAATAGTTAATCCATTTCAAAACTAATCAAACAAATCATTTATAACTTATTGATCGTTAATTTTAAAGTGTATTTTTCAACGCAAAAAAAAATCCTATCTTTGCCGTGTCAAGCGATCTTATATTTTAAGTAAAAATATTAAAGACAATCCAGATTACCGTTCTGGTAATCTGTGGTTTATTAGGTTTAGTTGGTTTAGGTTAAAAAGGCTGTCAGTAGGGCAGCCTTTTCTTTTTGGAATCGAAGAGTAAAAAATATACATAAAAAAAGCCGATCAGTTATAAACTGATCGGCTTTTAAACCAATAACATTTTCTAATCTATTTCTTCAAAGAATAAGTAAATTCTTTGTCCATTGAGCTCAGTACAACATCGTAGTTTCCGGCAGTAAGACCCGAAAGATCATAACCGTTTACCATGTTAAATCCTTTGCCAAGCTTTGAGCTGTAAACCAAACCATTCTCATCGTAAATATTCAGGCTGAAATTATCGCCGTCGAAATTCAGGTAAGAAAGTTTCAGTACGTCATTCGAAAAAGCGAAGTACGGATCAAAACGAAGTTTAGAATCACCAACATAGATACCTTTAGAAGCTACCTGGAAGTCTTTCGACAAGCTGGTGTCGTTAACTTTCAACGTTAGAGTATAGTTACCATTTTCGAGTTGAGTAAAATCAAATACTTTTTGGTAACTATTCAATGGCTTGGTACTTTGTTTATAATATACCAAGTCTCCATTTTCTGCAACAATACTTAACTCAAACAAAGCAGAATTGTCGTTGTAAATCGAAACAACTGCCTTGTCTGGAGTTAAGGGAACAACATTCATTTTTGGTTTTTCAACCGCGCTTGCAATTGCTACAACTGCAACCGCCATTACTGTAGATAAAAATTTAATTGTTTTCATAACCATTCAATTTTAAGTTTAACATGAATGACACTGCAAACATATATGTTATTCAGCATATCTGCTGCAGAACATATATTAATCTTGAGTGAAGAAAACGTAAATTTAACAATAGTTGAAAAAATAATTTGAATAAAGTAGCCAGAATCCTTTACATAAAGGCTTATTGTACTTTTAACTATATAATATATCAAATACCATGCCGTTTTATAATTTAAATATTAAATAATTTTTATACTTTCGTGAAAATTTGTCATTTCTAATGAAAATAGAGATATTCCAACTACTGGAAGGGGCCCGTCAGGCTCGCGGACTTACCATAATAATAGATGTTTTCAGAGCATTTTCTACTGCGTGTTATGCTTTTGAAAGAGGAATAGAAAAAATCTATCCGGTTGGTGACCTCAACCTGGCACTTTCTTTTAAAAAAGAACATCCAGATTATTTATATGTAGGTGAACGTAATGAGCAAAAACCGGAAGGATTTGATTTCGGGAATTCTCCAAGCCACTTAATAAATGCAGAAATAAATGCAAAAACAATGGTTCATACTACGAGTTCAGGCACCCAGGGAATTGTAAATGCAATAAATGCAGATGAAATATTAACGGGAAGTTTTGTAAATGCAGGAGCCATTGTACGCTACATCCTAAAAAAAAATCCGGAACAGGTTTCGCTGGTTTGTATGGGATATGCCTGCGAATACCCCACCGATGAAGATACCTTGTGTGCCGAATACATTAAAAATGAACTGGAAGGCAAGTCATCTGATTTCGTTTCTATGAAAGAAAAAATAAAAAATGGTGATGGCGCACGATTCTTCGATCCTTCGAAACAAGGCTGGTCACCGGAAAGTGATTTTTATCTCTGTCTTGATTTAAACCGTTTTGACTTTGTACTGAAAGTTGAAAAGGAAGGTGAATTGAATTACCTTCGGAAAATTGAAATTTAACAAATGAAAAAATACGATTTCGACGAAATCGTTCCTCGCAAAGGAACCAACTCACTAAAATACGATGCCCTCGAAAAGTTCTTTGGTTCGCCGGATATCTTACCACTTTGGGTAGCCGACATGGATTTTAAAACTCCGGATTTTATTGTAAATGCCATAAAAGAACGTGCAGCTCATGAAATTTATGGTTATACGTTTAACCCTGAGTCATATTTCGAGGCGATTATTGGCTGGATGAAACGTCGTCACAGTTGGGACATTCAAAAAGAATGGATTTCTTTCAGTCCTGGAGTAGTAGCCGGCCTTACCATTGCTGTTGAAGCTTTTTCGGACCCAGGTGACGGAGTGATTGTACAACCGCCTGTCTATTTCCCGTTTTTTGATTGCGTGAAGGGAACCGGTCGTACGATGATTGAAAATCCACTGATGATTGAAAACGGGCGTTACACTTTCGATCTAGAAGATTTAAAATCGAAAATCACAGAAAACACTCGTCTGTTACTATTGTGCAACCCGCAAAACCCGGGAGGAATGGTTTGGACTCAAGAAGAATTAAAAGCCTTAACAGATATTTGCATGGAGCACAACATCATGATTATTTCGGATGAGATTCATTCTGACCTTATTTATACAGGGAAAAAACATATTCCTCTTGCAAGCATCTCGGAAGAAGTGGCACAAAACTGTATGATTTGTATGGCACCTAGTAAAACTTTTAATGTTGCCGGACTTGCCTCCTCACTGGTAATTATACCAAACAAACGAAAGTTTGCGGCTTACGAACGTAAATTGGGAGTTGGACACCTGGGAATGGGAAATATTTTCGGATCAGTAGCGCTTGAAGCCGCTTATGCCAATGGCGATGAATGGCTCGATCAAATGCTGACCTATTTGTGGGAGAATTACCAGCTTCTTGAAAAGTTTATTGCAGACCACCTTCCACGTGTAAAGGTTATGAAACCCGAAGCCACTTATCTTGTTTGGCTCGATTTCAGAGATTATGGAATGAAAAACCAGGAACTCTCGAAGTTCACTACCGAACAAGCCAAAGTTGCTTTAAATGACGGGGGCAGGTTTGGTACAGGTGGAGATGGCTGGTTACGTTTAAATATCGGTTGTCCACGAAGTGTACTGGAAAAGGGACTTGAAAAGCTAGCGGGCGCTTTTTCCAATTAATCAGCGGTCGAGCCAGGTTTTAAAATCTTTTGCCCGTTCGCGGCTTACAATGATATCTTCGTTTGTTTTCGGATTCAGTTCGAGTTTAAAACGACTACTAAACCAGGTGTGTATGTTTCGGATACACTCATTATTTACAATATATTTTCTATTTATTTGGAAGAACAACTCGCTATCAAGCACCTGTGAAAGTTGATCGATTGAATAATTTACAGGAAAACGTGAGTTATCAAAAGTTACTGCAAAAGTTAGTCCTTCGTCATATTCAAAACGGGCTATTTCGTCACTTTTAAGCGAACGATACCGATCGCCTATTTTTATTAAAAATCGCTTTTTAACTTCCGGTTTCTCCGAAAATAAAATTTGTTTAAGCAATTCCTTTTCAGGAACTAAAAACAGCTCCCTAAATTTTCTGTATTTATCAATAGCCGCTTTAATGTCTTCATAATCATAAGGTTTAACTACATAGTCAATACTGTTAACTTTAAACGAACGTAAAGCAAAATCATTAAACGCAGTTGTAAAAATAATAGGGGCATCAACTTTCACATCATTAAAAATCTCGAAACAATTGCCGTCGTTCAATACGATATCCTGAAAAACCAAATCGGGCAGCGAATGACTTCTGTACCACTGAATTCCATCTTTAACCGAACCTATAATATCGAGTATCTGGATGTTCTCGTCGTATTTTTGCAAAAGCTGAACCAGTCTTTGTGCACTGTGTTTTTCATCTTCAAATATTAAAACGTTCATAATCTGAATGATTAAGTGTCGGCAACTTTACAATAAACTCATCATCGGTTTTCTGGATAATCACTTGTTTTTGTGAAACCAACTCGTATCGTTTTGAAAGATTCATCAGTCCGGTTTGTGTTGATGATTCCGCCTTCATTCTCGGGTTCAGATTATTCCTGACTACAATGAAATCATTCTCTGATTCAATGGTGATTTTTAACGGATCATCAGGGTTGTATTTGTTGTGGTTAATTGCATTCTCAACCAGTATCTGAAGAGAAACCGGCGGTAAGAAAGTGTTCTCTACAAAAGATTTTTCAAGTCTTTCTTCCAAAATAACCCCAGTTTCGAGACGTGTTCTAATGAGAAAAAAATATGCTTCAAGAAAGCCAAGTTCTTCAGAAAGCTGAACCAAATGAAACTCGTTCTTTTCAATAATATAGCGCAGGGTTTTCGACATTTTCATGATAAAATCGGCTGAAAGATCAGCGTCTTCATAAACCAGTGACGAAAGAACACTTAAACTATTGAATAAAAAATGTGGTTCGATCTGGGCTTTTAACGCCCTGTACTGAGCAAGCAGGTTCTCCCGTTCCAGTTCTTTGGCTTTTAACAATTCATCCTGCAGCTTTTTTTGTACCTGAAAATAACTATCAAAACCTAAAACTATCAGATACATACTTAAAAGAGAGATTGTTAACTCGGGATTAAACCATAATATATTTTTCCACAAATCACCCTTGTTAAAAAGGTGAACATCACCCAGCCGATATAAATAGTTTAAAGAAAATACCAGGAGGTAGCCCAAAATAATGTGCAGCAAAATATGAGCAAGAATTTTACTCCTTCCCTTTTCAATTGTATTCACCCACCTGCGAAAATAAATATTTAGATAATCCCCAATTTGCCAGATGGTTAAGCCGAAAACAATAAAAAAAACAGAAAAAACCAGGCTACGGATGTTTAATTCAAATGGGCCATTGGGAAAAGAAAGGTCGAAACTTTTGATGACGATATGGAAAAGAAAAACCACCCAAAACCGAAGCCAGAATTTTTTTATGTTTCCCATACCTGTTACTTCTCAAAATAATTATTATTCCGAAACCATAAGATAGCTTTTTCAATCGATTCTTCAACCGGAATTTGCTGAAAATCAATTTCCCGGATAGCCTTTTCTGACGAGTAATAATTTTCGAGACACAACATTTTTGCATTTACAAGGGTTAAATCAACCGGGATTCTGAAAACCTTCTCAATGAAACTCCCAAAATAGCCCATCATAATAATCAACCAACGTGGGAGCGGGAAAAAAACTGATGTCTGTCCGGTAACTTTCGCTACTTTTTTAAAAAACTCACGATACGAAAGATTTTCGCCTGTGAGCAAATAACATTCTCCCTTTTTACCAATTAGCAAAGCATTGACAACCCCCTGAGCTGCTACCTCTGCATCCACAAAATTTTTCCCTCCCGGAGGATAAAAAACAACCCGTTTATTCACTATATGAAAAAAAATCTTCCCGCTGCTTGGTTTTACATCATTCTCGCCAATCAGAAAAGTTGGATTAACCACAACAACATCCATATTATCCGTATCGGCACTTTTTAAGACCATTTGCTGAGCCTGCCATTTACTGAATGCATATCCTGATTTTTTCATCCAGGTTAAAAATGGCTTTTCTTCGTCACCTGGGTGCTTTTTCGAACCATTTCCAAAACAATTTGCTGTACTTACATAGACCAGTCGTTTAATTCCGAATTTGCTGGCAGCATTAATAATTAGCTGTGTACTAAGAATATTGGGTTCAATATAGGCTACAATTCCTGATGGCGACTGGCTGGTGCGAGCCGCAGCGTGAACAATAAAGTCGCACCCTTTAACAGCTCGCTCCACGTTTTCTGCAGAAGAAATATTTCCTTTAAAAAGCTCTATTTGCAATCCATCAAGCGCCTGCAGATTACTTCCTTCACGCACTAACACCCGAACCGGAAAACCCTGTTGTATCAAAACACGAACAACATGCGATCCCAGCAATCCGTTCGCGCCAGTGACCAACACTTTCATCCCCGATGTTTGATTCATTTGCACACTCCTCCTGCAAATTGACCTGAAGTTATTAATTCTTTTTGAAGTGAGGCACGCATAATTTTAAGTCGTAGCCAAACCGGAACAATTTTCAACATCAGCCAGCTAACTTTATTCATATAGCCTGGAATAATCAGGTCGTCGTTTTTCAAAAGACGCGAAATACAAATCCTTGCAACAGCTTTGGCCGAAAGCGTGGTGCTTCGGATTAATCGGTTATGACTATCTATTCTACGCGAAACTTCGGGATTGGTGCGCATTCCTCCGGGATGAGCAACACTAACCTGAATGCCTGTTCCTTTTAACTCTGCACTTAATCCTCTCGAAAATGAATAGACAAAAGCCTTGGAAGCCGGGTAAACTGTTTTAAAAGGCATCGGCCCAAAAGAAGCCATGCTCGCAATATTCAGGATGTAGGCTTTTTCCTGTTGTTTCAATACTGGTAATAATAATCGCGTTAGTAATACTAATGCCCTCATATTTAGTAACACAATCTGATCAATGTATTCGGGCGTAGCATCTAAAAACGATTTGGTGCCGCCAACTCCGGCATTATTGATCAGTATATTTACTTCAAAACCTGTAATATCCTGCGAAAACTGTTCAATTGCTCCAAATTCAGTAAAATCGGCTTCAAAAGTCCGGACACAGACATTGTAATTTTTAGAAAATTGTTTTCCCAGCATTTCAATTCCTTCTCCTGGCAAAGCCGTTAAAATAAGATTCGTGCCCAGACTGGCGCACTCTTCAGCCAGGGCTTTCCCAAGACCAGTGCTCGCGCCGGTTATCAGTGTATATTTATTAGTTTTCATGCACGTTTCCTGTTTTTGATGCCCTATT
The DNA here is from genome assembly GCA_035399765.1 of Draconibacterium sp. Lineage (GTDB taxonomy): Bacteria > Bacteroidota > Bacteroidia > Bacteroidales > Prolixibacteraceae > Draconibacterium. Next base: position 57,627 of record DAOPJR010000006.1, read on the forward strand.
TTGTTTCTGCCAAACGTTTTAAGTCACGAAACGAGTCAATGAGCAAGTCCTGAATGACGGGATCCTGTACAAACCTTGGAAATACGGGCTTTGTAAAAGATACAACCCTGTATTCCACGTGGATACCTCCTCTTTCTTCAGGAATAAAGCTCCAGATTCCCTGATAATTCCGGATTCTTTCCATTTCGGGATTCTTATCCAAAAAATCATTATCCGCCAGCATCTTCAGCATCATCCCTTTCCCATTTTTAATCAGTTGACATTTGGCTACCAGATCTTTCTTCCTGAAAGGCCACGGATAATCCATTACCATGTAGTTGACCCAACTTGAATCGTTAACCGGGTAAATTTTACATTCTTTGATACCAACTGCCCACGATGAATAATTGGCTGCGCTTGTAAATTGTGGAAGAATTGCATCAATATCTGCATCAATTAAAAAAAGAGCCCGCATCTCACGTGCTTTCATTGTATCAGCATCAAGCCAGCGATAATAAATAAAAATATTGTCCTCTTCTTTTGCCAGTTTCCATTTGCACGGGTCTTTTTTATTAAAATCAGTCGCCTCAAGGTATCCATGAGACAATAATAGAATTGCCCCGATCAAAAAATTTCGTTTCTTAATCATTGTCAATTGTTTTCTGTTTTCGATATAAAAATACAAGTCGGATAAATCATAGAAATAATCTTACCTGTGAACAGGCAGAATACTTTCTCAACGGTAAAAAATTCCGGTTGAACAGTTGTTTATCCAATTATAACGACAGAGAAATTTTAAAGAAGTGGGTTAAATGGTGTTAAAAAATAAGCGTGAATTAGAAATTAGCATTTACCCATTCGACAGCTTTTGCAACATCTATTTCTTGCATACAACGGAAATGTTTCTTTGGACATTTGTGGTGCCCTAATTTCGAACAGGGCCGACATTTCAGATTCTCCACCTCAAGAATTTCAGAAGCCTCATTGGCAAAGTAAGGAGTCATACCGAATGCCGGAATGGTGTTGCCCCAGAACGAAAGTATCTTTTTATGGTAAGCTGCAGCAATGTGCATTAAACCGGTATCGTTAGTAAGAACAAGTCTTGCACCGCGTACGAGCGAAGCCGACTGACTCAGCGTTATTTTTCCCGCATAATTCAGCACATTCCCTTTTGATTGTGATAAAACAAACTCTCCCTGCTCTGTTTCTTCTTTCCCTCCCAGTAAAATAACCGGATATGGAATTTCATGGCAAATTTCAGAAACCTTTTCTGCAGGCAATTTTTTAGTGAGATAGGTACCGGCAATTACAAAAGCCACGTAACCTTTTTGAAAAGGTTTGGGCAAATCTTTCTTTTGAAAGGTGTCCGATTCTTTTATAAAATATTCAAGTCCCTGGTTATCGTTTTTAATATCGAAAGCGGAAACAGTTTCCAGGTACCGATCGACAATATGTTGCTTTGGAAGTTTGTTGATTTTAAATTGTACCATCAGCCATTTCTGCCAGTTCAGTTTATCAAAAGAAAAAGCAGGGCATTTCAGGCTGCGCTTGATTCGGTTGCTGCGAAAGTTCTGGTGAAGATCGATAATGTAATCGTATTTTTCCTTCTCCAAATCTGTAATCAGATCGCCAATGTTTTCATCGAGGAGATAAACTTTGTCAATATTTGGATTGGAAGATACAAGTTCCGCATGTTTTTTCTTGGTTACGAAATGCACCTCAGAATTTTCAACCTGTTGTTTCAGGCCGCGCACCACAGGGCTGGTCAGCACAATATCGCCAATGGAACTAAAACGTATAACCAGAAACTTGATACTCATTAATTCAGTCACAGAAAATTAGATTACTCCAACAGTGTCGTAGCAAAGGTTAAATATACAAAACAAAAATCCCCGCAGATACCATCCACGGGGCTTTGTTTATATTCTATTCCTTTTATGCTGATTCAATCAGAACAATGATTTTATTTGCCTTGTTTTCAATTACACCACCGGTTACTTCGAACAACTTTTCGTTGTTGTTTATATCCTGAACTTTGATTGTCCCTTTGTCAAGTGTTGAAATAATCGGTGCGTGATTCGTGAGTATTTCAAAAGCCCCCTTGCTACCAGGCAACTGAACAAGCTTAACTTCTCCTTCGAAAACCTTTTTATCGGGTGTAATTATTTCAAGGTACATGATTCTGTTTTTAATTTTCTGCCAACATTTTTTCTCCCTTCTCAATTGCTTCCTCGATGGTTCCCACCAGGTTGAACGCTGCTTCCGGGTATTTATCCACTTCGCCATTCATGATCATGCGGAAACCTTTAATCGTATCTTCAATCGAAACCAGTTTTCCTTCAAGACCTGTAAACGCTGATGCCACAAAGAATGGCTGCGAAAGGAAACGTTGTACACGGCGGGCACGGTGAACAACCAGCTTATCTTCTTCCGAAAGTTCGTCCATACCAAGAATTGCAATGATGTCCTGTAGTTCGGTATAACGTTGCAACAACATGATTACATCCTGCGCGCAATTGTAATGTTCTTCACCTACGATGCCCGGGGTCAAAATTCTTGAAGTTGAATCCAGCGGGTCAACAGCCGGATAAATACCCAATTCCGAAATCTTACGACTCAATACTGTCGTTGCATCCAGGTGGGCAAAAGTAGTTGCAGGAGCAGGGTCAGTCAAGTCGTCGGCAGGTACATATACCGCCTGAACCGAAGTGATGGATCCATTTTTAGTTGATGTGATACGTTCCTGCATGATACCCATTTCTGTTGCCAGTGTTGGCTGGTAACCTACTGCTGATGGCATACGTCCGAGAAGTGCGGATACTTCAGAACCTGCTTGGGTAAAACGGAAAATATTATCAACAAAGAACAGGATATCACGACCGCCACCGGTGCTGCCGTCACCATCGCGCAAACTTTCAGCAATAGTCAAACCTGAAAGTGCTACACGGGCACGTGCTCCCGGAGGTTCATTCATCTGTCCGAATACCATGGCCAGTTTCGATGATTTCAGTTTTTCAGGATCCACTTTGCTAAGGTCCCAACTACCTTTCTCCATCGATTCTTTAAATTCTTCGCCATAATCTACGATATCAGCTTCAATCATTTCTCGGAGTAAGTCATTCCCTTCACGGGTACGCTCACCCACACCGGCAAATACCGAAAGTCCGGAGTGTGCCAAAGCGATGTTGTTAATCAATTCCTGGATCAAAACGGTTTTACCAACGCCGGCACCACCAAACAAACCGATTTTACCTCCTTTGGCATAAGGTTCGATCAGGTCGATTACTTTGATCCCTGTATAAAGCACTTCGGTTTCAGTAGTAAGGTCTTCGTATTTTGGCGGTTCGTTATGAATTTGCAAACCTTCTTTCGGAAGTTGTTCCAGGCCATCCACAGCATCGCCAACTACATTAAGCAGTCGTCCCAAGGCTACTTCTCCTTTTGGCATCCTGATTGGGCTACCCATTGATTTAACTTCAGTTCCACGCTTTAATCCATCGGTTGAATCCATTGCCACACAACGAATAGTATTTTCACCAATGTGCTGCTGACATTCAACTATCAGACTTTCTTTACCTTCCCGCGGGATTTCCAAAGCGTCGTATATTGAAGGAAGTTCAGATCCTTCCTTTTCAAAACTAACATCAACTACAGGACCAATAACCTGAATGATTTTACCTATGTTTTGAGCCATATCGGTTTAGATTTAATACCGTTTTGTTTCGGTTTGATGAATAATTTTAAACAACTAACAAATTTAACATTGTTTTGCTATCGACCAACTTAGTCACTTGTTTTTAGGAGAAATTTAACCTTGTAAAAACCTGATCTATTTCTTTCTGGTTAACATTTTAGTTGCCAGCTCCCTGAGTGGCTTTTTGCGATCGTCACCCACCTTTAGCTTGTCAAGAATATTCATTGCCTGACCAAAATAAGAATCTACCAACTTTTCCACCAGTTCTTTCACTCCGATCTCTTTGTAAATCCCGGTTATTGCCAGTATTTTCTGATTTGGGTCAAATTCGGTTTTTCCCAACCATTGAAGTAATGCTGTTTTTTGTTCTTGACTGGCGTTTTCAAGAGCCTTAATCAACAAGTATGTTTTCTTATTAGATAGAATGTCCCCTCCGATTTTTTTGCCGAAAGTATCCTGATCACCAAATGTATCCAGTAAATCATCCTGTAACTGGAAAGCCAAACCCAGTTGAATTCCAAATTCATACAGATCATTGGAAGCTTCTTCATCTGCATTTCCGAGTAATGCGCCTGTTTTCAAACTTGCTGCCAGCAAAACAGCTGTTTTCAGCCGGATCATTTTCAAATATTCTTCAGCGCTTACTTCCAAACGAGTTTCAAAATCCATATCGAACTGCTGTCCTTCACATACCTCAATTGCCGTTTGAGTAAAAAGTGAAATCGCATCGATCAAACGAGGTGAGCGGGTTTCTACCAAATATTTGTACGATTGGAATGCCATGGCATCTCCGGAAAGAATAGCGCTGTTTTCGCTGAATTTTAAATGAACAGCTGCCCTGTTCCTGCGAACAGCGGCTTTGTCCATGATATCGTCGTGCAGGAGTGTGAAATTATGAAACACTTCGATTGCAACTGCCGCCGGAAGGGCTTGTTCCACATCATCAGAAAAAAGATTGCATGCCAGAAGAACCAGAACCGGTCGCAAACGCTTACCTCCCATTTCGAGAGAATAGTGAATTGGTTCATACAATTCGGCAGGCGAATGCTTCAATAGCTCATCGGAGCGTTTGGCAATTTCTTTTTCAACTAATTTTTGAAATTGATCGACTGAATACATCAATTATCAGGTTTTGGTTCGTCGTTGGAAACAATTTCGAGGTTATCAAGTTCAATATCTTCTTCCTCGTCGTAAATATGAAGCATTGGTTCCTTAAATGCTTCTGTGGTAATGTGACGTTCAAGACCAGTAAGTAACGATGGTAATAAAATCAGGTTGGAAGTTACTGCTACCAGAAGTGTAATCGAAACCAAAATCCCCATTGCCTGTGTTCCTCCAAAACTTGAAATACTAAAAATTCCAAAGCCAAAAAACAAGACTACAGAAGTATACACCATACTCATTCCGGTTTCGCGAAGTGCAAGTACCACCGACTTTCGGATATCCCAGTTGGTCAGGTTCAGTTCCTGTCGGTATTTGGCCAGAAAGTGAATGGTATTATCCACCGATATACCAAAAGCAATACTAAATACGAGTATTGTTGAGGCTTTGATTGGAATGCCGGTAAAACCCATTAAAGCCGCAGTAAAAATCAATGGAATAACATTCGGAGTAAGCGACATGATCACCATCCTTGACGAAGAAAACATCACTGCCATAAACATTGAAATAAGAAGAATAGCCAGCCCCAAACTGGTGAACAGGTTTTTCAGTAAATATTGGGTTCCTTTAAAAGAAGTCACGCTCGAACCAGTTACCAGTACGTCGTATTTGTCTGGCTGGAAAATAGAATCAAGGTCGGCATTAAAATCTTTGTACAGTTCCTCCATTCGCTTTGTTCCAACATCTTTTACACGAATGCTTATTCTCGTTGTCTGTCTCGTACTATCCAGAAACGAATGCAGCAACTGAGCATTCTTTTCCCCGGTTGAAGCATATTGCAGGATAAAATTCTTCTCGCGGTTGTTTGGAATACTATAATATTTTCCGCTCCCGTTGTAAAATGCCTGTTTCGAAAATTTAAGCAAATCGAGCAGCGAAGTAGGAGTAGATAATTCGGGATATTGTTCCAGTTTCTTTTCCAGCTGATCAATTTTCTGAAAAGTAGTAAGCTGCATTACACCTTGTGGTTTTCGCGTATCTATCATGATCTCCAGCGGCAATACCCCATGAAAGTTATTTTCAAAATACTTCAGATCTTTATACACCGGGTCATGTTCGGGAAGATCGTCTACCATGTATCCTGAACTTTTCATCAGGGTAATTCCATAGATACCTACAGCTACAATTCCGATGGTAACAATGTAAACCGTCTTTCGGTAGTTCAGTGTAATGTTCATTAAACGGTCGATGATACCATTAATAAATTTCCCTTCCAGGTGATTCAAATGCTTTGACGATGGAGGCCCAATCAAACTAAAAATAATCGGGATCAACAAAAGCGAAAGAATAAACAGAGTCAGAATATTTAACGATGCTATAATTCCGAATTGTCTAAGAATATCGCTTTTTACAATAACGAAGGTGGCAAAACCAGAGGCCGTTGTCAGATTGGTAAGAAAAGTGGCATTCCCGATTTTAATGATCACCCGCTGCAGGGCTTTTACCTTGTTTCCGTGACTAACAAATTCATGATGAAACTTATTCAGCATATAAATGCTGTTAGGTATCCCAATCACAATTAGCAAAGGTGGAATCATTCCTGAAAGAATCGTGATTTTATATCCAAAAAGCGAAAGCATTCCCAGCGCCCAGATTACACCTACTACAACAATTAATACGGGCACCAGCACCGCTTTAAACGATCGGAAAAAGATAAACAGAACGATAATACAAATAGCGAGCGCCAGCACACTAAAGAGGTAAAGTTCGCGCTTGATTTTAATCGAATTTACAACCCGAATGTATGGTAAGCCAGAATAATGAAGTTTAACCTGCTCCTCTTCTTCAAAACGGTGACATACTTTTTGAATTCCGGCAACCATGGCTTCCCTGTCCTTACTTTTCATCTTGTCCTTGTTAACCGTAATAGCAAGGATGTATGAGTTAGTTTCGTCGTTGTAAACAAGGTTGCGGTAAAAGGGAAGTTGTTTGAAAACTTCAACACATTGATCCAGTTCCTTCTGTGCTGAGATCGTGTCCGGAAAAATGGAAACTACTTCAAACTTTTTTTCATCAGTATTTTTAACCAGGTTGTAAGTATTGCTAACCGAAAGCAGGTTTTCAACACCCTCTACGTTTGTTAAATCATTGGAAAGACCCTGCCAGCGTTTAAAATGATCAAGCTGAAAAAATTCGGGATCGTCAATACCGATAATTATCAGGTTTCCTTCTTCCCCAAAAACATCAACAAACTTCTGATAATCCTTATACGCCTGATCTTTTTTCGGAAGAAGAGAAGCATACTCATACGACATTTCCACTTTTCGGGCATGATAGCCAAAAAAGATCGTAAAAACTGCTAAAATAGACAGTAAAAGTATACGGTTACGAAGGATAATCCGGGATACTCTAACCCACATTCTCTTAAATCTGATTAACCGGACGAAAGTACGATATTTTCTCCGATTAATAAAAATGTAATATACTTGCTCCTACCATTCAGGCACCTTAAAAAACTATTTATTAACCTTGGAAGCAGCGATCATCTGTCTGCCTTTTATATATTGGCTTTAAAATTGTACGAAGCCCGGCTTTCTTAATCCAAACCGAATACTAATTTTAGTCCTTCATAATTATTGAAATGACAGCAGCAAACAAAAATATTCGACTACGAAAGATTAAATTGGAAGATATTTCTCTTCTTGTTGAGTACCGTCTTCTTTATCTTTCAGAATTGCAGGGAAAAATGGAAGAAAACTACCAGCAACATCTTCAAAAAGATTTAACCGCCTATTTTAAACGGGCAATGCAGGAAGGTCGGTTTATGGCTGTTCTTGCCGAAATCGATGAGAAAGTGGTAAGTTTCGGGGGAATGGTGATCAAGGAAATTCCGGGAGATGCCAACCGGAGTACCTACCTGGAGGGAGATATTTTAAATATGTACACCATCCCGGAAGCCCGAAGAAAAGGTATTTCTTCACTTATACTTGAAAAATTACTGGAAGAAGCTAAGTTAATGGGAATGACCAAAGTAGCGCTGCACACCTCGAAAGACGGCGAGAAACTTTACCGCAAATATCATTTCTCTGAGCCTGTTTATCCTTATCTTGAGCGAATTATTGATTAAACCTAACGGAATGCAAGAAGCAAAAACCAAAAATCCCTGGAGTTGGATCCCCACTGTTTATTTTGCCGAAGGAATGCCATACATCGTGGTAATGACTGTTTCAGTAATCATGTATAAACGACTGGGTATTTCAAATACCGACATTGCTTTTTACACCAGTTGGCTTTACCTGCCGTGGGTGATTAAACCTTTTTGGAGCCCGATTGTGGAACTGCTGAAAACCAAACGCTGGTGGATTGTTACCATGCAATTAGTAATTGGTGCCGGGTTGGCCGGTGTTGCTTTCACGCTTCCAACTACTTTCTTTTTCAAAGCTACGCTTGCATTTTTCTGGTTGCTTGCATTTGGCTCGGCAACGCAGGACATTGCTATCGATGGTTTTTACATGATGGGGCTGAACGAAAGTCAGCAAGCTTTCTTTGTAGGGATCCGAAATACGTTTTACCGGATTGCGATGGTTACGGGCCAGGGAATTTTAGTGATTCTTGCGGGTTTTTTGGAAGAGTCGAACCTGCTGGGTGATCCTGCGAATGGACACAACATACCGCTGGCTTGGGCGTTTACTTTTGCTGTACTTGCCATTGCATTTTTTCTTTTTGCCTTGTATCACAAATTTTTCCTCCCTCATCCTTCCGAAGATGTTCAAACTGCTTCAGCAAGTCTGAAAACTATTGTTAGTGGGTTTGGTGAAACGATTCGGGCGTATTTCGTAAAAAAAGAAATCTGGACCATTCTCGGTTTTTTACTCTTGTTCCGTCTGGGCGAGTCGCAGCTGGTAAAAATGGCATCACCCTTCTTACTCGATACTTCTGATGCAGGAGGCCTGGGTTTAACAACGGCTCAAGTTGGTTTGGCGTACGGAACCATTGGAATTATAGCACTTACTGTTGGAGGAATTTCCGGTGGCTGGCTGGCATCAAAGTTGGGACTGAAACGCCTGCTTTGGATTTTTGTATTTTCGATGAACCTGCCCAACCTTGTTTATGTTTACCTTTCTTATGTACAACCGACACAATATTGGATTATAATTGCCTCTGTAGCTGTTGAACAACTTGGTTACGGGTTTGGGTTCACAGCATATACACTTTATATGTTGTATGTTTCAGCAGGTAAATATAAGACTGCTCACTTTGCCTTCAGTACCGGAATAATGGCTGCAGGAATGATGTTGCCCGGAATGATCTCAGGTTGGCTGCAGGAACTGGTCGGCTATCAGCATTTCTTTATCTGGGTGATGTTGTGTACGATCCCGGGATTTATCATGGCTAAGATTATCAAGATTGATAAGAATTTTGGGATGAAAACAGAGTAAATATCTGTATTTTAATACTTTTCCATTTTTTCATCGATCATCGGAACAAAGCGAACGGGGAGTACTTTTCGTTGTTTTATTTTTCCATCTTTTTTCTGCATAACTACAAGATGCTGAGCCTGTCCTTCGCTAACCGGAATGATCATTCTGCCTCCTTCTGCCAGTTGTTGTTGAAGAGGTTCCGGAATATGTGTAGGCGAACAAGTAACAATGATAGCATCAAACGGAGCTTTTTCTTTCCATCCCTGATAACCGTCGCCAACTTTACAATAAATATTGTGGTATTCGAGCTTCCTGAAAACCTGTTCTGCTTTTCTGGTGAGTGTTTCAAAAATCTCAATTGTAAAAACCGTGTCGCAGATTTGAGCTAAAATGGCTGCCTGATAACCCGAACCAGTTCCTATTTCAAGAACCTTGTCAGAGTGTTTCAAATCAAGTGCATCGGTCATAAAAGCAACAATGAAAGGCTGAGATATCGTTTGTCCCTCTTCGATAGGAAGAGGCCTGTCGGTGTATGCATATCCTAAATAGTCCGGCAAAACAAACTCATGACGGGGTACTTTACGAAAAGCATCCAGCACATTTTTGTCGGTGATTCCACGAGCTGCAATCTGTGTTCTCACCATTTGTGTCCGCAACCAGGTTGGGTTGTCATCCTGTGCAAAAACCGCCGATGTTAAAAATATAAGCATTACATCCATTAGAACAAGCCTGAAACCATAGCTTAACATGACCGAATGTTTTACTGGTTTAACGATCTACAGGAAACAAATGTTACCCTTCATATTTGTTATACATTACCCATAATTTGTCATGATTCTTCACATAAAAAGGTTTCCGGAAATTTCTTACTTTAACCGCTTTTAAAAATGACCTAAAAACTAAATTCAAAATTATAATAGATGAAATTTAATTTATCCACTTTGTTTTTATTGGCATTTTTGCTGATAAGCAGTGCATCTTTTGCGCAAAATGAACCTATTACCAAAGCAAACTACCGATTAGCCGAACGTTTTTCACCTGAGAAATTGAAAAAAATGGTCTTCAGTACTTCGGTAGATCCGAACTGGCTCGAAACCGGAGATAAGTTCTGGTACTCCTACGAAACTTCTGAGGGTACATTTTTCTATCTCGTTAATCTCGACAAAAAAACAAAAACACCTTTATTCGATAACGATAAAATGGCTGCCATGATCACACGGATTACACAAGATCCGTATGATGGTCAGCATTTGCCTCCGATTAAACCAAAATTTAAAAAAGGAGATACTGTTTTCCAATTCGATGTAACCAGCTCGCAAGATGAGGAGGTAGATACAACTGCTAATGAAGAAAAACAGGATTCAGTAAAAGTAACCAGCGAGAAAAAAGAAAAACCCAAAAAGAAAGTATTTCATTTTGAATACAATCTTCAAACCGGTGAGCTTTATGAACAACAAGACTGGAAAGAAACAAAAGAACATCCGGAATGGGCATCCATGTCACCCGACAGTTCATTTGTTGTATTCGCGCGTGATTACAACCTGTTTTGGATGGACAAGGAAAATTACCTGAAAGCCCTTGAAGAAACAGAAGATAAAACCGATTCCACCATTGTAGAGCACCAGCTTACAAGCGAAGGGGTGAAAGATTACGAATTTGGTGGTGGCTACACTGCAAAAGAAAACGACGATGAAGAAACCATCGAGAAGGAAAGAAAAAAAAGACAGTCAGCTTGGATTTTTTGGTCACCCGACTCGAAAAAGTTTGCCTTGGTTAGGGAAGACAACCGTAAAGTAAAAGCACTTTGGGTAATCGACGTATTGAAGGAGCCACGTCCCGAACTTGAAACTTATAAATACGAAATGCCGGGTGAAAAAAACATTCCACAGGATGAACTCTGGGTATTTGATATGGTGAAAAAAGAAGGCAAACAGATTATAGATACAACATTTACCGACCAGTCGATAATGATTTCACGCGCCAACCTTACCAATAAGGAACGTATCAAAGATTACGTTCCCCGGATGTGGCTTTCAAAATCTTCGGATAAACTCTATTATTCACGTACCAGCCGCGACCTTCATAAAATTGATGTGTGTGTGGC
>DAOPJR010000007.1:0-18050 GCA_035399765.1 Draconibacterium sp.
GGAATCAGCACTTTCAAAGTATCGGCTTTGTTGAAATCACCCGAATTCATCAAACCAAAATGCTCGATGTAGTTGTGTGTTACCTCGGCGACATCACGAAGCGTATTCTCAAGTTGCCCGGCTTTGTAGTTTTTTTCGCGTTGCAACTGGTACAATAAAATTGCCACTGTAAACAGCAGAAACACTGCTATAAAATAGTAGAAAATTTTTCTTCTGAATGATTGCTGAATTGGCACTTCTATACTTTTTAATTGTTATCTATTGATTTTAAAGGCATATCCAAAACCTGACTTGCCTTTGATATAATTTCCATAGTCACCTATTTTCTTACGGAGCCGTGCGATGTTTACATCCACATTTCGCTCGGTTACAATTACATCATCGCTCCAAACTCTGTCAAGAATATCTTCCCGGGGGATATATTGTCCCTGATGTTTTAATAATAATGCCAGTATTTCAAATTCTTTTCGAGTCAGACTTACTGCTTCGCTGTTGATGTAAACCATTTTGCTGTCAACATCTACTTCCAGGTCTTCGATCTTATAAATGTTTGACTTTGCATTCTCCTGTTTTCCTCTTTTAAGCACTGCCTTTATGCGGGCTGCCATTTCTTTTATCGAAAATGGTTTCGAGATGTAATCATCACCTCCCACATTGAACCCGGTAAGAATATCGTTTTCTTCGGTTTTTGCCGTCATAAAAATGATGGGGATGGAAAGTTGCATTTCTTTTCTGATCCGGGAAGCCATCTTATAACCCGAAATTCCGCCCATCATCACATCGAGTAAAATCAAGTCGAATTGTTCCAGCGGCAATTTCAATGCTTGCTCTGCACTGTTTGCCACCGAGGTTTCGTATCCTTCGCTCGAAAGATTGAACTCCAGAATTTCACATAAATCCTTTTCGTCGTCAACAATCAATATTTTCGGGTTGGCTTCCATTGAATAGTACTTTAATTTTTAATCCCAAAGTCTTCATCCTTTTGTGCCCCGGATTAGTCCAGTTTTTTGGCATGACGGATGTCTTTCCCTTCAATTGAATAAATAGCTGCCTCTGCAATATTGGTAGCCTGATCGGCAATACGCTCAATCGAAGTCAACATCCCGTTCATATTGATAAAACTAGTAAGAAGTTCTTTGTCTTCTTCTGTTTGTGTACTTCTTTTGATGGCCTTTTTCAACATTTTACGGTTCAGGTCATCAACTTCCGAATCATTCTTAATCGTCCAGATGGCATAATCCCTGTCGTCGGTTGTAAAAGCCAGTAATGCCTTGTTCACCATATTGGCACTTTGAGCCACCATACTTGCGACCACTTCCGACAGTTCAAGATATACTTTGGGCGTTTTAATTTTATCCAGAAATTCCTGCACATTAATCACCATGTCGCCAATCCTTTCCAAACTGATTATGATTCTGTAACACGCGAAAAGCTTTCGTATCTCCGATCCAACCGGTTGAAACAACGTGATGGTGTTAATGATCTTATCACTGATCTTCATTTCCAGCTTATCGAGTTTCTTCTCGTTCTCGTTTAATTCTTTTGAAAGCGTTTCGGAAAACTTACTTTCCCCGCTTGACACAAAATTTTCAAGTAAATCGAGTTGATGAAGCACCAAATTGGCGAATGCTTCAAAATCACTCATTATACTATTTATGGCTTCATCTTTTCTAACTGTCATGATCCCTAATTTTTTTGAAGATAACTAAATTAACCAAATTTGCCGGTCAGGTATTCTTCGGTTCTTCTGTCCCTTGGTTTGGTAAACATGTTCTTGGTTTTATCGTATTCCACCAGTTCTCCCAGGTACATAAACATGGAATAATCGGAGATCCTCGCGGCCTGGGCCATGTTGTGCGTTACCATTATAATGGAATATTGTTCTTTCAGCTTCACCAGTAAATCTTCCACTTTGGCGGTAGCTACCGGGTCTAGAGCAGAAGTTGGTTCATCCAGCAGAATTACTTCCGGATCAAAAGCCAAAGCACGTGCGATACACAAACGTTGCTGTTGTCCTCCAGACAAGAAGGTTCCTTTTTTATGAAGGCTATCTTTTACTTCTTCCCAAAGTGTAACGTCTCTTAACGATCGCTCGACAATATCATCACGTTCTTTCCTTTTCAGGCGCATTCCGTTTAACTTGTATCCGGCAATTACGTTGTCGTAAATACTCATGGTTGGAAAAGGATTGGGTCGCTGAAAGACCATTCCGGCCATTCTCCGTAACTGGATAGTAGGCATGTCGGTAATGTCCTTCCCGTTCAAAATCAGTTTCCCTTCGGTTTCAATATTTTCGTACAGTTCGTGCATTCGGTTTATCGCACGCAACAAGGTACTTTTTCCACATCCGGAAGGCCCCATGATAGCAGTTACGGCGTTTCGCTTAATATCCACCGAAACGTCTTTTACTGCATATCTGCCTTTTTCGTAGGAAACCGACAGATTACGGATTGATAAAACAGGATCTTTTATATTTACAGTATTCTCACTCATTTTTGTCACTATTTTGTTCTGGCTGCAATTCTTTTTGAAACCAGATTCAACCCAAGAACCATGATCATTAATAACAAAGATGAACTCCAGATCAGGTCCACCATATTCGGATCATTATAGAACTCCCATATCATCAAAGGTACGGCACTTGTTGGTTTTGTAATATCCAGATTAATCATTGAACTTCCGAGCGCTGTAAGCATCAATGGTGCGGTTTCGCCAAGTATTCGTGAAATCCCCAGTAAAATTCCGGTTAATAAGCCACTGAATCCGGTTGGTATCAACACCTTTAAAATTACTTTGTAATAGGGAACTCCCAATGCCAGCGCTGCCTCCTTAATGCTTTGCGGAATCATTTTTAGCGTCTCTTCGGTTGACCTTATGATCATCGGTAACATCATAATCGCCAACGAAACACTCCCTGCCAGTGCAGAATAACCGTTTGTTATTGGCTTTACAATCCAGATGTAGGCAATTAAACCTAAAACAATGGAAGGTATTCCCTGTAAAATATCGGAGATGTTCCGGGTAATGTTTGCCAATGTTTTCCCGGGATTCTCATACAGATATATTCCGGTTACAACTCCAACCGGAATGGCAATTATGGATGCCATGATTACCATGATTAAGGTTCCGGTGATACCGTTGACAATCCCTCCCGGAATGATTTCGCCGTTATTCAGAGCAGTCATCGCCTCGAAGGTATCCGGAGGAGTTTTAATGATAAAGTCGAGACTTAACTGACGATACCCCTTTGCAATTAATTCGTAGATAATCAATACAATCGGAGAGATCGTTATTAAAGACAAAACAACAACAAGAATTTTAACAGACTTGTCTTTGATTGACCTTCTTCGAAGGTTTGTATTTTTTATTTGAGTAGCAACTTCCATTACGCCATTTTCTTTATAATGAGTTTACCAATGGCATTTATAATTCCGGTAATAAGGAATAACAGAAGTCCGATAGCAATTAGCGAACTTAGTTTCAATCCGTCGGCTTCACCAAATTGGTTGGCAATGACCGACGCCATGGTATTTCCTGTTCCAAAAAAGCTTTCCGGAATCCGGTTGGCATTTCCAATCAGCATCGTCACCGCCATTGTTTCGCCAAGAGCACGACCAAATGATAAAATGTAGCTGGCAATAATTCCCGATCGCGCCGAAGGAACCGTAACATTGAAAATAACTTCCAAACGGGTTGCCCCCAACGAATATGCCGCTTCTTTCAGTTCATTAGGTACCATCGAAATAATTTCGTTACTCAGTGAAGTGGCGTAAGGAATAATCATGATAGCCAGTATTAGGCTGGCTGTAAATATCCCAAATCCCTGGTTGGGTAATCCCAAATCAATCAAAAACGGACGCAGTACATAAAATCCCCAAAGGCCATATACTATTGAAGGAATCCCTGCAAGCAAATCAACCATTGTTCCAATAACAGCGGCTACTTTTGTTCCCCTGAAATATTCACCCAGAAAAAGAGATGCTGAAAACGATAAAGGCAAACTGATGATTAATGCAGCCACAGAAGTAACTATCGTTCCGGCGATAAATGGCAAAGCCCCGTAATCTTCCTGACCACTTGTTGGATTCCAGGTATTAGACCAGATAAATTTAAATCCAAAACTTTTAACAGCCGATACTGATCCTTCTACCAGTGAGTAGATCATTCCACCAGCAATCAATAAAATAACGAAAGAAGATAACAGAAGAATTGTCTTTGTGACTTTATCGCTGTTCATTTTTTTCCTAAAAAGGATTAATGGATACAATTCAAAATCCCGAACCACAGACCATTGGTCATGGTCCGGGATGAATGTTATAATGACGTATTATTTAAGAAGTGGAGTTCCTTCGTATGTCACGCTGCGAAGAATTGCCTTTGCTTTTGCAACTGCATCCGCAGGAAGCGGGGCATAATGTACCTTCTCGGCCTGTGCTTGAGATTCCGGACCTACAAGCCAGTCCAAACATTCAACTGTAGCCAATGCCTGTTCTTTGCTTCTACCGTTGTAATTTTGCTCTTTGTAAAGAATGATCCAGGTAAAACCACTGATCGGGTAAGAATCAGGATCTGAAGAATTGGTCAGCATAATTCTGGTATCATCCGGAATCGCACCTTTCGCTGCGGCGCTAACCGATTCGATCGATGGTAAAATGTAATTACCCGAGCTGTTCTGAACTTTTGCAGTCTGTATTTTCTGTGCAAACGCATATTCTGAGCCAATGTATCCGATAGCTCCTTCGGTTTGTTTAATGGTACCTGCTACACCGGGATTTCCTTTTGCTCCCATTCCAACCGGCCATTGTAAATCTTTACCAGTTCCTACCTGATTTGCCCATGCAGTGCTAACTTTGCTCATGTAATCACTAAAAATCTGAGTCGTTCCACTACCGTCAGACCGGTGAACAAATGTAATGGCTAAATCGGGAAGATTCAGTTCTTCGTTGTTGGCAGTAATGGCCGGATCATTCCATTTTGTGATAGTTCCCAGGAAGATTTTCTCCAACAGAACATCAGAAAGTTTCAGATCTTCAACACCGGGAAGGTTGTATGCAATTACCACGGCTCCCAAAACAGTTGGAATGTGAACCACTTCAGC
The DNA here is from genome assembly GCA_035399765.1 of Draconibacterium sp. GTDB lineage: Bacteria > Bacteroidota > Bacteroidia > Bacteroidales > Prolixibacteraceae > Draconibacterium. The sequence goes on from DAOPJR010000007.1 coordinate 5,099, forward strand.
AGGCATTTCAGCCAGTTTAGCATCATCAAGATAAGCATCAGTAGCACCAAAATCTACCACTTTATCAGTTAAACTGCGAATTCCGCCACCAGAACCGATGCCTCCGTAAGTGATCTGTACACCTGTTTTTTCAGTATACTGTTTAAATACCATGTTATAGTATGGCATTGGGAAAGTTGCCCCGGCGGCTGTTAAAGATAGGCTCGATTTGGTATTTGCCGATTTGTCATCACCCTTATTACTGGTTGAATTTGAACAGGCTCCCAATACGAACAAAGCCAAAACTATAATTACTAACTTTTTCATTTTCTAATCTTTAATAGGTTAAAATTTAAATTCAAAATTCAAATATGCATATGTTGTTGCTGGTATCGATCCGTCAGCCGGATTCCAATACCTCATGTTCGGTGAAATTTTAACTCCTTTAACCGCATCATATTCAATGCCCGCAAGTATCAGTTGTCCGTCCTTACTGTATTGCCATGGATTGGTTTCACCAGCCAGCGGTTTTGATTTCAAATCATCAAATCTGCCATAAAGCTTGATTTTCTTACCGGCCATATAGGTGGCGAAAAAGGAGGTACCATAGATATCCTGACCTTCTACCAAGTTGTAATTCTTTTGGTAGTTATACTCAGCAGCTACCATCAGTTTTATCCCAGAATAAGCTAAAAAAGTTGCAAGTGATTGCTGTTTAACATCCTTGCCATACGTATCAACGAATGCACGGGCCGTAACACTTTTAACAGGGTTAACGGTAATACCTAAACCCGGACGAACGAAATCATCTGCCTGAATAAGTTTATATCCTTCTCCGTTTATGATTGAGAAATCAGCACTTATGAAATCAGCAAACTGGTAATCGATATTGAATCCTAAGTCAGCGCTGGCATTGAATTTATATGCATCCTGGAATGATTTTTCAACGTAACGTAGTCCCCAGATTTTTTCAGATACTTTAAATTGAGTTGTTGAGATCATCCCGAAGGATGCAGTAAGATTACTCTTCTTATATTGTACGTATGCATTTTTGAGAAACGCTGTCATTTGAAGTCCTCCTGCTTTTGGATCACCAATGTCCAATACTAATTTAGCGTACCATTCTGGACTGAAATTATATTCGTAACCTAAATATGCTCTCGTAATTTCGAACGATTTGGTTGATTCACCATCAGAAAAACTGGTATTAAAATTGGTAAATATCAATGCTAAAGGCTTTCCATTTGGTTTAAATTCTTCTGTTTTCTCCTGGCTAAAGGCAAAACCTGCTACCAATAAGAGTAATACAGTAAAAACGGTTGTCTTTTTCATTTTACTTAAGATTGAATTTTAAAATTTTCGGGAGCAAAAGTGGTGGTTCAGGATTACAGTGGCATTAATAAAATATTACAAAACGATTAAATTTAATGAATACCTAGAACGCAACACGCTGAATAATTGAAAGATGTACATTATATTATCATGTAACAAAATTGCAACAAAAAAGCCGGACTGAAACTGCCCGGCTTCCTGATATACTTAAAAAATATTACTTCAATTGTCGGGTAAACTGGATAAAATCGCGTTGCGCTTTTACCAAGTTAACCGTGTGCAACATTAACTGTTCAATCTCGGCAAGCATTTTAAAGAATAACTGCGAATTACGCGTGTTCACCTGTTTATTTTTAATGCGTTTAATCTGGTTCTTTTCCATCTTTTTCAGATGCTCCAATATCTGATCACGCTCTTTAATAAGTCCTGCCAACTCATCAAATTTTTCTTCTTTCACCAAATGCAAGGTATAATTATAAAACGCATCAACTTTACTTACCAGAACATTCAGATTATCGATTTGCTCAGGTACAAACGGTTTATGATTGTTCTCGACATGTCTTACCATTGGTTCGAGCATATAATAAACCGCATGTGACATTTCGCGCTGATGTTCGATCATTTGTACATAAAAATGGCTGGTTTCAAGTGTCCCGTTGGCAAGCTTCGAAATGGTGCTGTAAACTTTCTCTTTATTTCTTTTTGATTTTTTAGAAAAAGCGACAGAGGCTTCCTCAGCGTTTCTTAAGCCATTACGATCTTCATTGAGGAAACTTTCGATACCATTCGTTAAAATCTGGTTGCTCGACATTATTGCCTTTAATACCTGTTTTGAACTTTTCTCGATTATCTGCTCGTTTGCATCGGTTACACTAATATCTTCATCGTCATCTGCAGCCCGGCTTCTGGCACGTTTCTTAAATAAAACATGCGTACGAATTACCATAATAACTGCTATTGCGATAAAAATAAAGATCATGAAACTACCACTCAATGAAATTAAGAGCGCAATAATTGCCGAAACCGTAAAAGCTATCAGTGCTGTTAAAAACCAGCCGCCAATTACTGAGAATACACCTGAAATCCGGTAAACAGCCGACTCACGGTCCCATGCACCATCTGCCAGAGAGGTACCCATAGCAACCATAAATGTTACGTAAGTAGTAGATAGCGGAAGCTTTAATGATGTACCCAAGGCGATCAGGATACTTGATACCACCAGGTTAACGGCTGCTCTGACTTTATCAAATGCCGGGGCATCTTCATCATCATCATTAAAATATGAGTGAGGTTCAAACCTCGTATTTACCTTGTTTGCAAACGAAGAAGGAACCAGTCGCGCAAGCGCATTGCCAAAAGAGGTAGTCGACCGCACAAGGAACCTGGCTGCCATCGACGATTCAAAACGCTCTTCACCTTCTTTCTGACGCGACAAATCAACTGTTGTGGCTACTACCGATCTTGCTTTTTTCGAAACGATCAACGTTATAATCATTATCAAACCGGCAATAACCAACATATATGATGGTGTTCCCACTTTCCCGGCCAACATAGCCATCCCGAAAGAATCAGGATTTGTGGCACCCGCAGCGATCCAGGCTTCAAAGGAATTATAACCTGCAAGCGGAACACCAATGAAATTAACCAGATCGTTACCTGCAAATGCCATAGCCAGGGCAAAAGTTCCTACAAGAACTACAGTTTTAAGTATCTTGATATTAAAAATCCATCGAAGAAGCTGCATGGTTACTGTCCAGAAAATGAAACTGTAAACCATGATCAGGAAAGTATGCTCGCCCATCCATTCTTCAACTGTTACTCCACTTTCCAAAGTGATGTCGGCATAAGACGAACCGTGAATCCCTTTAATCAGCATAAAATAAGTAATCACAGTAATGGAGAGACCTCCAAAAATTGCACCTGCATATTTCATCATATTGCGATACCTGAACGTAAAAATCAGTCGAGTCAGATATTGGACAAGTGCTCCAACCGTAAAAGCAATAAACACCGAAACTAAAATTCCGGTAATAATTGCCAGGGCTTTACTCGAATTAATATACTGAGCCAGTTCCATTATAATTGAACCCCCACCGGCTTTAATTTTAACTGCTGATACCGCCACTGCTGATCCCAATAATTCGAATACGATGGAAACTGTTGTGGATGTTGGCATTCCAAAAGTGTTGAACATATCAAGCAGGATCACATCTGTGATCATAACCGCAAGAAAGATCACCATGATCTCTGAAAAGTAGAACATCTCAGGATGAAAAATTCCTTTTCTGGCAACCTCCATCATTCCATTTGAGAAAGTGGCTCCAACCAAAACCCCCACACTGGCCATTAAAAAAATGACCCACTTGGGTGCAGCTTTCGAGCCAATCGCCGAATTCAGAAAGTTCACCGCATCATTACTTACCCCAACAATCAAATCAGAAATTGCCAGTGCAAATAATACGATTACAAGAATTAAATAAAATTTCTCCATTATACTGTATTTAATAAATTCGCAATGCTAATAACTTGATTTTCTTACAGAAAAAATCCAATGTTGAGATGGATTCAAATGGCATAGATAAGGAGGTAAAATGGAAAACTGATTCAGCATTTGCTTATCGAGTTTGATCATTTAGTTCAGAGTTTAAAATTAGGTACTTCCGCTTATTTACAAAATCATTTTTCATATAAATCATGTCGAAACAGAATAAAACTTGTTTTCATCTATTCTTTTGAGATGAAATCAGCTCTTACTTTTCTGTTCCCTTTGAATAAAATTAAGCCCGGCAAAGATAGATTCTACTATTTAGGCTTCTTGTTATGTATACATTAAAAAAACATTATCCTATTATGAAATTACTGTTAATCAACAAGTAAGCTGATTTTAATACCTGAATTGCTTTTTATCTTCGAAGCCAGTTTTATTTTAACCGAGGCAATCAAGAGATTTAATAACAAATGAAGACTTTTTCATCGAAAATTCTATCAACCATCGTTTCGCTGGTTTTAACCCTCCTGGCCGTTGGAATGATGGTGCTAATATCTTTTAATGATTTATCGTTACCCTTAATCGGATTAGCTGCTGTCGTATTCTTCGCAGTCTCTTATTTTGCTATCATGTTTATTCTCCGTAAATACATTATAGATCGTATTAAACCCATTTACAACACCATCAGAAACCTTCCGCTTAGCGGCAGAAAGCTGGATGAAAAAGTACTCGATCCAAACAGTCTGCTGTTGAATGTAAAAAACGAAGTGGAAGATTGGGCCAAGACACAGCTAAAGGAAATTGAACGATTAAAAGAACTGGAAAAATACCGGAAAGATTTTGTGGGAAATGTATCTCACGAACTAAAAACGCCCATTTTCAACATTCAGGGATATGTACTTACTTTATTGGAAGGTGGCCTTGAAGACCCGAAAATCAACAAGCTTTATTTGAAACGTACCGAAAAAAGTATCGATCGAATGGTTTCGATCGTTGAAGACCTGGAATCCATAACCAAACTTGAATCCGGAGAATTAACCTTGAATATGATCCGTTTCGACATTGTGAAAACAACTGAGGAAATTATCGAAATGGAACACTGGCAGTCATACGAAAACAACATCAGTGTAGAAATCACTAACAAACCGGATCGCCCCATATTTGTACGTGCCGACAAAAAACGCATTCTTGAAGTACTGAACAACCTGATAGTTAATGGCATTAAGTACGGGAAAAAGAACGGGTATGTGCGTGTTTCCTTTCACGATTTGGAAGACCATATTATTGTAGAAGTTAGTGATAATGGAATTGGAATTGATAAAAAAGACCTTCCCCGTGTTTTCGAGCGTTTCTTCCGGGTAGATAAATCACGTTCCCGCGAACAGGGGGGAACCGGACTGGGCCTATCAATTGTTAAACACATCATCGAGGCACACAATCAATCTATAAATGTGAGAAGTGTTCTCGATCGCGGAACTACCTTTAATTTTACACTTGAAAAAGCCAAATAATCGCCTAACTTTGTGTTTATTCTGAGTGTAAAGAAAGATTAATTGTTTCTTAACAAGCGATTATTACTTTTACCATAATTTTGAACACTATGAGCGATAATCAATTTAAAGTTCTTCTGGTTGACGATGAGTTAGATATACTCGAATTCCTGAGTTACAATCTCGAAAAAGAAGGATACGATGTTTTTACAGCAAAAAACGGCCTTGAAGCCCTGAAAATTGCAGAACAGGAAACACCGCACCTGATCATTCTTGATGTGATGATGCCAGAAATGGATGGTATTACTGCCTGTGAAGAACTTCGTAAAATGCCTTCGCTCAGTGGTACTATTATCGCATTTCTAACTGCACGCGGCGAAGATTATTCTCAGATTGCAGGATTTGAAGCCGGTGCCGACGATTATATTACCAAGCCGGTTCGTCCGAAAGTATTGGTAAGTCGTGTAAAAGCACTCTTGAAAAGATCAGGTGAAGGAGCTCCGATAATTCCTGAAGTGGTAGATACTAATACCATATCAATCGGAAACCTTTTAATAGATAAGGAACGTTACCTCATCAGAATCGGTGATAACGAGATGATTCTTCCACGTAAAGAGTTCGAACTGCTTTCGCTGCTTGTATCAAAGCCAGGGAAGGTGTTTACGCGCGAAGAAATTTATTTTTCAGTTTGGGGGGAAAATGTAGTTGTTGGCGACCGTACCATTGATGTACACATCCGGAAACTTCGCGAGAAAATTGGGAATAACCACATTAAAACCCTGAAAGGGATTGGATATAAGTTTGTGGAATAATCCGATTTTTTTTCAATAATATCATATTGTAATAAATAAATGAGCCTTGTTCATAAAAGACAAGGCTTTTCTTTTTACTTTCTTTGATCAATGATGTCGGCAACTTCATCTTTGCCTTAACGCAAAGACGAAGCAGAAAAGTAAAGCCATTCCGGCAGGAAAAGGTAAATTAACAATGATATCTCATTTCATAAAATGAAAATGATTTAATTAACCAATTACAGAAAGTAAACTACCCCATATAAAATCAAAAAACCTAAAAAATATCCGGCAACGATTTGCCAGATGTCATGTTTTTTAAGAGCCAGTCGTGCAGTACCAACCAATCCTGAAATCAGTATAATAATCAATAAGGCATAAACCGGGTTCATCCCTTTTCGGAAAGATAAGGCAAAAAACGTCCCGGCCAGGCTTCCCAAAGCTGCCATATGTATACTGATTTTCCACTTAAAAGAAATAATCAGCAGGGCGACAATGACCAGGATACTTGCCAGCATATACAATTTCAAAACCGGAAAGATCGAAACCCGTCCAAGTAAAACAAAACCGAGATAATAAAATACCGATGAAGCCAGAGCAGGAATGATCCTGTCAGTACTTTTATTCATGTTAATATCGAATCGCTGGTTGAGAGCCAGAATCGATACGGTAAGCATGGGTAAAATACTGGTTGTAAAAAATACCACCATCAAAATAAAACGTTTCGCCTCCCACGAAAGCATCGAGAAATAAAAGCCTGAGTTCAGCAATAACACCATCCCGAGAGTCGGGATTACAACTGGATGAAAAATTATGGAAATAAATTTGGCTAAACGCTCATTCATATTAAAGTTCTTTTCGTAAACGAGCAACCGGAATATCGAGTTGCTCACGGTATTTAGCCACGGTACGACGTGCAATATTGTATGATTTCTCTTTTAAAATAGCAGCCAGTTTCTCGTCAGTCAACGGTCTTCTTTTGTCTTCTCCTTCAATACATTCCTGTAATATTTTCTTGATTTCCCGAGTGGAAACTTCTTCACCGTCATCTTTTTGCATTCCTTCTGAAAAGAAATATTTGAGCGGATAAATTCCGAAATGAGTTTGAATGTATTTACTGTTTGAAACCCTCGAAATGGTAGAAATATCCAGGTTCGTTCGTTCAGCAATATCTTTCAAAATCATCGGCTTCAGCTTGGTTTCGTCTCCTTCCTGAAAATATTCCTTCTGAAAACTGATAATTTCTGTCATTGTCAGTAAAAGTGTCGTTTGTCTTTGCTGGATAGCATCGATAAACCATTTTGCCGAATCAATTTTCTGTTTTACAAAAAGCAGTGCCTCCTTATCGTTTTTCTTTGATTTCTGGTTCTCGCTCATGGTTTTGAGCATGTCCTGGTAGGTGTCGTTGATTTTCAACTCAGGAACATTGCGCTGGTTAAGCGACAGGCTTAATTCTCCATCCACATTTTCGAGGATAAAATCAGGCACAATGTGCTGATTTGATTTATTAAGCGGATTACTGTATGAACTTCCTGGCTTTGGATTCAATTTTAAAATATGAGCAATGCTTTCTTTTAACTCATCATCAGAAAGTTCGAGCTTGCTCTGAATTTTTTCGTAATGCTTTTTGGTAAACTCGTTAAAAAAATCTTTTACAATGGTTCGTGCGAGCAAATAATCAGGTCCTTCTTTCCGTTCAAGCTGAAGAAGAAGGCATTCGCGAAGATCGCGGGCACCCACTCCAGGCGGATCAAAATCCTGAATAACAAGGAGAATTTTCTCAAGTTCTTCTTCCGGAACGTCCATATTCAGGTTAAAGGCAATGTCATCGCTGATCGACATCAGGTCGCGGCGTAAATAACCGTCTTCATCAATATTGCCCAGAACGTATTCTGCCAGCTGTTGTTCATCTTCAGTAAGATCAGTCAAACTCAACTGTTCCTGCAAAGACTCGTGAAAGGAAGTTCCAACCGAAAAAGGAACATCCACATATTTATCGTCCTTCGAATAATTATTCGTATTTAATTTGTAGGTTGGAATCTCGTCGTCTTCGTAATAATCGTCGATGGTAAATTCCTCATTATCCACATCCGGATTATTATCGTTATCTGAAAAGTCGGGTTCACTTTCCACATCCGGACTATCAGATTCGAGTTCCAGAACCGGATTTTCTTCAATTTCTTTTTTAATCCGCTGCTCGAGTTGCATAGTGGGTATTTCCAGAAGTTTGATCACCTGAATTTGCTGAGGTGATAACTTCTGTAACAGCTTTTGTTGTAATGTTAATTTTTGCTCCATACCCAAATGGTTAACACCGTAAATTTAGTATTTTTTTGGAGCAAAACTTCGAAACATTTTAGAACTCGGCATTTTTAGGTGTTCGTGGAAATGCGATCACATCTCGGATATTTCCCATGCCCGTGACAAACAGGATAAAACGTTCGAATCCCAAACCAAAACCGGAGTGAACTACCGATCCAAAACGACGTGTATCGAGGTACCACCACATCTCTTCTGTCGGGATATTCATCTCATTCATTCGGGTTTCCAGTTTCACCAGATCTTCTTCACGTTGCGATCCGCCAATAATTTCACCAATTTGCGGGAAAAGAACATCCATTGCCCGTACGGTTTTTCCATCATCATTCTGTTTCATGTAGAACGCTTTGATGTCTTTTGGATAATCCGTTAAAATCACCGGTGTTTTGAAATGTTTTTCTACCAGGTAACGTTCGTGCTCACTCTGCAAATCAATTCCCCAGTCAACCGGGAACTGGAACTGGTTCTTTTTATATGGTTTTGAATTCTTCAGAATATCAATGGCTTCGGTATAAGTTAAACGGACAAAATCGTTATCGAGCACAAACTGCAGTTTCTCGATCAGTGGCATTGAACGCTGGTCCTGAGGTTTGTTTTTTTCCTCCTGTTCCAATCGATCTGCCAGAAATTTAAGATCGTCGAGACAATTATCCAGTGCATATTTAATACACGACTTCAGGAATTCTTCTGCCAGATCCATGTTGTCTTTCAGATCGTAAAAAGCCATTTCGGGTTCGATCATCCAGAACTCAGCCAGATGGCGGGTTGTATTTGAATTCTCAGCACGGAAAGTAGGTCCGAAAGTATAAATCTCGCCCAAAGCCAGCGCTCCCAGTTCCCCTTCCAACTGCCCGGAAACGGTTAGATTGGTTGGACGTCCAAAGAAATCCTGCGAATAATCGATGCTTCCATCTTCCAGTAACGGAGGATTCTTGGCATCAAGTGTTGAGACCCGGAACATCTGTCCGGCGCCTTCTGCATCGCTGGCAGTAATAATTGGAGTATGCAGGTAGTTAAAACCTTTTTCGTTAAAATATTTATGAATGGCGAAAGCCATGGCATGACGAATGCGAAATACCGCACTAAAAGTGCTGGTACGGAAACGAAGGTGAGCATTTTCCCTTAAAAATTCGAGTGTGTGACGTTTGGGCTGAATCGGGAATTTATCTGGATCGGCTTTACCCAGCAAATCAATTTGTTTTGCAGTCAGTTCAATGTTCTGTCCGCTTCCTGCCGACTCGGCCAACACACCGGTAACAGCAATGGCTGCACCCGTATTTATATCCCTGATAAGAGCTTCGTCAAAACTTTCAACATCAACTACAACCTGAAGATTATGAATGGTAGAACCATCGTTAAGCGCAATAAAATTGACATTTTTACTGCCACGCTTTGTTCGCACCCAACCTTTGGCAACCACTTCGCTACCAGCTTTTCCATTCTTCAGAATGTCTTTAATCTTTAATCGTGTCATGATGTGTTCTTTATTTCAAAAAATTCTTCTTTATCAGTGAAATTAAAAAGAATCGTTTCTGCCCTGTTTTTTACAGGGTATTCTCATAAATTTAAGGCTACAAATTTAGTTTTTATTGGCAATTATCGTTTAGAGCTGTCAATAATCAGTAAATTATTAATACTGAAGTCAGTTTCTTTCATACAGATTTAACCAAAGAATCAAAAGGAAAATTTTGATGAATAATATTCAAAAGCGAAAAATAAAACGCTTGCGCAAGTTTTCCGTAACACAAGTGTCTAACCCATGTTTCTAAAGCAAAGAAAATGAAAATTACAAGTGAAATCAAAATCAGCGATAACGGCTTTGTTTTTAATTCGCAAACCGGTGACTCATTTAATCTAAATCCCTTCGGACTCGAGCTCATTCATTTAATACAAGCAGAAAAAGATTTCGACGTCATCAAAACCGAAATGCTCGAAAAGTATGATGTAGACGAGCTCACCTTTGAAAAAGACTTTTACGAATTCTGCGCCCTTTTAAAACATCATCAAATAATAGTTCAGGGCGATCCGCTCGATTTTAATTAGAAGTACCATGAACAAGCGTAGTATTACACTGGCGGTTACCGGGTTAAACAACACCGATAATCCCGGACCGGGTGTACCTGTGATCCGGGCTGCCAGGGAAGCAAAAGATTTTGACGTACGGATTATTGGTTTGGTTTATGAAAACCTGGAACCGGGAATTTACATGGAAGGACTTTGTGATCGCATTTTCCAGATTCCATATCCATCGTCAGGTTCGAACGAGTTAATTGAGCGTATCGAGAAAATTCATCAGCAGGAAAAAATAGATGTGTTAATACCCAATTTCGATGCTGAACTTTTCTCATTCATGAAAAATGAACAGCGTTTACGCGACCAGGGAATTCATACATTTCTTCCCTCTCTGAAACAGTTTCAGGAAAGGGAAAAAGATAAACTTCCGGAGTTTGGGAAAAAATACGGAATAAAAGTTCCTGGAAGTATTAACCTGACCAATACCAATCAAATTAAGGATTTGGAAGATAAGTACGATTATCCGGTAATGGTTAAAGGTCAGTTTTACGATGCATACGAAGCCGGAAACGAAGAACAAGTGAAACAGGCTTTTTACAAACTATCCGCGAAGTGGGGTTTCCCGGTTATTGCACAGGAATTTGTTAAGGGAATTGAAGTAAATGTAGTTGCCCTCGGCGATGGAAAAGGCAATACGATTGCGGCTGTGCCAATGCGCAAACAATACATCACCGATAAAGGAAAAGCCTGGGGGGGAATTACGCTGGCTGATGAAAAAATGATGGAACTTACCCGAAGCATCATTCAACAAACCAAATGGAAGGGTGGAATGGAACTGGAGATGATTAAAACTCAGCGTGGTGAATACTACCTGATTGAAATCAATCCGAGAATACCGGCCTGGGTTTACCTCGCAGTGGGAGCCGGACAAAATATACCTGAAGCGCTGATTAAACTGGCTCTTGGGGAAGAAGTTCAACCCATGACTTCATACAAAATCGGGAAAATGTTTGTACGCTATTCGTACGACATGATCGTCGACCTCGAAAAATTCGCCGCCATATCAATGAATAAAGAAATTTAAAAGCCAGAAAAATGGAAAAGTTAAAATACGAAAAACCGCTTATCAGTAAAATAACAGCAGGCGTACCCAACAAATTTGGCCTGCCTTCAAAAACAAAAACAATATCACAAATCGATGGAATTCCGGTGTCGAAACTTATGGAAGATTACGGTTCGCCGGTGTTTGTTCTTTCCGAGAAAACCATTCGCAATACCTACACGGAAGCAAAACAGGCATTCGAGACCCGTTACCCGAAAGTACAATTTGCCTGGTCGTACAAAACCAATTACCTCAATGCAGTTTGCAGTATCTTCCACGACGAAGGTGCGTGGGCCGAAGTGGTTTCAGGATTTGAATTTGAAAAAGCATTGGCACTGGGAGTCAGCGGTTCGCAAATTCTATTTAACGGACCGGAGAAATCAGAAAAAGACCTGACACTGGCTATCAATCACAATGCCTGCATCCACATTGATCATTTCGATGAATTGTATTTACTTATACAAACAGCCAATAAACTCAATAAAAAAGCGCGTGTTGCTATTCGTGTAAATATGGACACGGGTATCCACCCCATGTGGGACCGCTTTGGTTTTAACTACGAGAACGGCGAGGCCTGGAATGCAATCAACCGGATTATGCTGGCAGAACAACTCGATTTTATTGGGCTGCACACCCACATCGGAACGTATATTATGTCAGCAAATGCTTATGCCGTAGCAGCATCGAAACTCGCAAATCTGTACATGGCAACTCACCGCAAATTTGATCACTGGTTGAAATACATCGATATGGGTGGTGGTTTTGCATCGAAAAACACATTAAAAGGTGCCTACATGCCGGGATCTGAAACCTGTCCTTCGTTTGACGAATATGCAGAAGCCATTTCCAATGCCTTGATTTCGTCAGAAATTCCACATGAACACCTGCCGGTACTTTTCCTTGAAACAGGTCGTGCCATGATTGACGATGCCGGATATCTGCTGACAACCGTTTTGGCAAACAAACGTTCGTCGCTTGGCCGTCGCACCATGGTTATTGATTCTGGTGTGAATATTTTATTTACCTCGTTCTGGTACAACCTTGGTGTATTTCCAACAAAGGAGACATCCGATCATCTGGAAGAAACCACCATTTACGGCCCATTGTGCATGAATATCGATATTATTCGAGATGCGATTAATTTTCCATCGGTTAAAGTTGGTGATCAGCTTGTTATTGAGCGCGTTGGAGCCTACAACATGACTCAGTGGATGCAATTTATTACGTTCCGCCCTAATGTTATTTTAATTGACCTTGAGGGTAAGACCCATATTATTCGGAATAAAGAAGAACTGGATACAATTAGCAAACAAGAAAATAATCCAAAACGATAAGCAATGAGAGTCGGTACCCTTTCGCGGGAACATATTATTGATTCGTTTTTGAATAGTTACTCGCAGGTATTCTTTTCAAAATCGCGACTGCTGGCAGTACTGCT
>DAOPJR010000007.1:18150-22855 GCA_035399765.1 Draconibacterium sp.
TTTACCTACAACGAACTCTATTCAATGGGAGGACAGGCATTCGTTGATTTTTATGATTTCCTTGAAAATGGCATAAAAAACTCGTTCATTCGAATCTATTTCCACTCGTTGGGAGCGATCTTTTTCCAGACCCACTTACTGGCCGGTATTATTATTGCCATCGGTCTGCTGATCTATTCGCGGATCACGTTTGTACTCTCGGTGCTTGGTTTCTCGGTAGCATTTTTGTTTTACCGGCTGGTCGGCATCGAATTCAATTCATTGGGCTATACGTTTATTGGATTTAATTACATACTTACTGCCATTGCATTGGGAGGTTATTACCTGGTTCCGGGCAGGGTCAGTTATGCGTGGATCATATTGATGTTGCCAGCAGTGGTTTTGGTAACAACCAGCACCCAGCAGATTTTTATTTTGCTGAAAGTATCGGCTTATTCATTGCCGTTTAACGTAGTGGTTCTGATGTTTTTATACGCATTGAAATTAAGAGAGAAACGCCCAAGACAATTAGTGGAAACACCTGTGCAACTGGGTAATCCGGAGAAAAATCTTTACCTCTTCGCGGGTAACCTGAAACGTTTCCCGGCTGCCTACCCGGTTTCTGCCAGTTTGCCTTTTATGGGCGAGTGGACGGTCAGCCAGGGACATAATGGCGAATACACCCACAAAAGACAATGGAGACATGCCTGGGATTTTATCGTTACCGACAGAAACGGTCAGCAATACAAAGGTTCCGGCGATTTTCATGAAGATTATTTTTGTTTCGGAAAAGCAGTACTTGCTCCTTTTGATGGCGTAGTAGTGGAGGCTGTCAATCACATTCAGGATAATGTAATTGGCGATATTAACACCCTTGAGAACTGGGGAAACACGGTAATCATCAAACACAACGATTACCTCTACGCCAAACTCAGCCATTTAAAATATCATTCGCTGGAAGTAAAAGCCGGCGATACAGTAAAAAAAGGACAATTGATAGGACGGTGCGGTAACAGTGGCCGTTCGCCCTATCCTCACTTGCACTTTCAATTCCAGGTTACGCCGTACATTGGCTCTGTCACACTCGATTATCCCTTTGGAAACTATTTATTAAAAGAAGAAAAAGGTTATTCGCTTAATAATTTCGAGTTTCCCCGTAAAGACCAGGTTGTTGTTAATCCGTCAAAAAATGAGGTGCTGACAAAAGCACTGCATTTTATTCCGGGTCAGCGAATGAAAGTGGAAGTGGAAGTGGATTCGAAAATTGATCGCTGGAAAAAACTGGCCGGAGAATATGCCTGGCTGGTACAGACTGATGTCTACAATACCACCTTTATTAAATGCGAAAAAGATGATGGGATGGCTTACCTGCACAACAATGGGGAGTTGCATTATTTCACCAATTATACAGGAACACGATATTCTCCTTTATTCTGGTTCTTTATTGCCTTGTTTAAGGTTCCGTTTGGATTTCTTCCCAACAGCAAAATCAAAGATCCAATGCCGGTTAACCTTCTGTTCACCGGACCACTAAAGTTTCTGCAGGATTTTGTGGCACCGATCTTTCTGTTTTTGAATGTGGATTATAAGCTGGTGATGAAGGATGCCGGCGACATTCTATCCTCAGGCGATATAGAGATGCATGCCGAAATAAATAAAAGCATTCTGGGAAAAGTGGTCAACAGTTATCAATCGGATATTCATATTTCACAGAATAATGTATTCGAGCTCAACATCAGTTTTAATCAGGCAAAAATCAGGATAAAATGTCAAAACGAATCGGAATAAGCGTCTTTTTGTTATTTGCTTTATATGTAGTACAGGCACAGCAAAAATGGAATTATACTGAGGTAGACAAGAAATCGTATGAACTATTTCAGCAACAAAAATGGGATGAGCTCATCAAATTCAATGATGAAGTGCGCGATCATGGCATCGATTATTTCAATCTTCAGGCACGAACCGGGATTGCTTACTACAACCTGAAAAAATACCGGAAATCGACGAAATGGTTTCTAAAAGCCTGGGAAAACGACCAGAACCTTGAGTGGATGCAGGAGTATCTTTATTACAGTTTACTCTTCTCCGGCAGGAATCTTGAAGCTTTAAAGATTGCTGAAAACTTTACACGTCCGCTTCAGAAAAAAATATATTACGAAAAAATGAAGCCTCTGCGGTTGGCTTTTGAAACAGGATATAGTTTTAACCCCGATGTGAATACCATGCTTAACTGGAACCTGGATGAGACAGCCGGAGTTGGAGCTGATGATTATGGCGAAGGTTTATTTCTGAAAAACTATTTTTTTACTTCGCTCGATTACAGCCACCAACTGGCACCCGGAGTAACACTCACACATAACCTGACGTACATTGGTGTAAACCGTGAAGAGCAACTTGTTTGGGGAGGAAGATATACAAATCCGATGCATGTGAATCAATTCCAGTATTTTATAAGCCCGGCATTTACACTTGGTAAGTTGTACCTGGCCCCTTCTTTGAATGTAATCTGGGGAAATTATAACCTGGCATTGGGAAATTATAATCAGAATGATTTTTATAGTGCAAGTTTTAAATATTCCGATTTTATTTTCTCAACATCTGCATGGACCAACTGGGGAAACGTTTCTCCCGGTGCTGAAATAAACTTTGCCAACATTTATAACGAAAACTTTATACAAGCCTCTGCCTGGATGACCTTCTATCCTTTGTCGAATACAAACCTATATTTCACTCCAAGAGTTTATTTCAAAAAAGATCAGGAGAATAGTTTTGCTTACAACACCTTTGGAATTTCAGGTGGTTTTCAATTGGGTCAATTTCATTTTTACGGAAATTACCTGAACGGAGAAATGAAAAATTTTATCGAAAACGGAGGTTATGTCATTGCGAACTTCCCGGGTCGTTCAACCTACAAGCTGAGTACAAGTGTTTATTTTCCTTACGGGAAACGCTACCAGTTTGTAGTTCGCTACCTGAATCAGGATGTGATTGAAAAATACCAGGTTTACTCCAACGCAATATTCGCCAGTTCAATTGAATATAAATACATTAAACATACCATTACAGCAGGAATATCATGGAACTTTTAAAACGAAAATTCATTTTAATAATATTAGGTGCAACACTAGCAACAGGTGCTTTTGCACAAGCCAACCAGCAGGCTTTGGAAGCCGCTTTTGCCAAAAGTTACGATCTTGAAAAAAAAGGAGATTTTAATGCTTCGGTCGCAGAACTGAAAAAGGTCTATTTTAATGATTCATATGAAATTAACCTAAGACTGGGTTGGTTAAATTATAACGCAGGACTTTTCGATGAATCGATTATTTTTTATAACAATGCCCTCAAACTGAAACCATATGCAGAAGAGGCACGGTTTGGGCTGATACTTCCAAAGGCTGCTCTCGGACGATGGAACGAAGTGATCGAACTCTACGACAAAATACTGGAAATTAACCCAAACAACACGGTGGCACTCTACCGGCTCGGGTTGGTTTACTATGGTCGTAAAGATTACAATAAAGCTTATCCCCTTTTCAAAAAAGTAGTTGATCTGTATCCTTTTGGATACGATGGCCTGCTCATGCTGGGCTGGACATCCTATTTTATGGGAAATTACAACCAGGCCAAAGTTTTATTCAATAAAGTAAGACTTTACAGTCCAAACGATGCTTCAGCCACTGAAGGTTTACAATTGATCAAATAAAATATTCAACCTAAAATTCCTAAACAGATGAAAAACACAATAAGTCTGATGATTACCCTATTTTGGTTTTCAACAACCATGGCACAGGTATCTCTCGAGCATACTTACAACTACTCGGCTACAGTGGTAAAATTTGAAACACTGGGGTACAAATATTACCTGATGGATGTTCCGCGTGCGGAGTGCAGGATCTACAATATGGATCACTCGCTGTATAAAACCATTTCGTGCTCTACCCCATCCGGTTGTTACTTGTTCGACATCAAATTCCTTTCAGAGAAAACATTCGATACCGATGCTGGCATCGAGCTACTTTATTCGTATTATAAATATTATTCCGGAGGTGATTATTATGATTATGACAGCCGGATCATTAACGAAGACGGCAGCGAGATTGTGTTCATCGACGGAGCATTGTATAATTACATCAACAAAACCGACGACGATACTTACAAATTATTTTCATATTGTTACAATTTTTCGAGTTTCCCTGAAGTGATCTGGACCAACATTTACTCATTGCCGGGTGCTCCGGTAGTTAATGTTTCAGTAATTAAATCAGAAACAGATTGGTCGTTGAAAGCTTTTCCAAATCCGAGTTTCGAAACCGTAAAAGTTGCCTATTCGTTACCTTACAATGTGCTCTCTGCAACTTTGTACCTGATTGATAATGCCGGTCATTCAGTCGATCAATTTATCGTGGATACGTATTCCGATCATCTCGATCTTAATGTTACAAATCTTTCTTCCGGTGTTTATTTCTATTTTATTGAAGCGGAAGGAAAAAGATCGGCCTCACAAAAACTGATTGTTCAGTAACAGAACTTAAGCCAGTTTTATTTTGGTTTTTGAAAGAAGCCAGGTAAACAGAACAGTTATTGAAAAGATACCGGCAAACCAAAAAATGTATTGGCTTATTGGTTTGGTCTGATAGATTGCTGTAGCAATATTTCCAATGATTAACCACTGAATAATATAAAACGCCGTGATATTATTTCCCAGCCAACGTAAGAAAACAACGAC
>DAOPJR010000007.1:22955-24940 GCA_035399765.1 Draconibacterium sp.
AAAAAGAAGAAAGCAAAACCGGCCAGCGGGTAAGCGAGCCACGGGAATAACGGGAAATACGACCACGACCAGGTTCCGGCAATAAAAGGCATCCAGTAGTTCCGCTCTGTTGAGATCATTTCATTATTCATAAACGATGTAGATCCTAAAATGGCTAAAATCAAAACAACTGCCAGCCATTCTTTTCCTTTGGGTATTAATTTTAAAAATGAAAGAAAGATCAGGCTTAAACCGGCCAGATATAAAATATCGACACCCCAGATGTATTCAAGGGGATTAATCTGCCAACCGGCAAACCTGATCTTCAGCAATAAATGAAAATTCAAGCCGATATTCAGCAGGAAACCGACTCCGAACACTTTAATACCACGCCACAAATTCTGGTGTAACCCTTTCCTGTTTTTCGCCATAAAATATCCCATCACCATCATAAACACAGGCACAGCCACCGGGCCGCCTAAAAACAACAGAATCTTGCCAAAAAGCGTTTCCCTGCCCGGATAATCGATAAATGTTTCGAGTATATGAACCGGCACTATCAGAAAAACGGCAAAGCCTTTTAGCAAATCGGGCAGCGGTAATCTTTTCATCTTATTAAAATTGTTTACTTATCAAGGCATAAGATGGAACTCGTCCATCCGTCAGCTGACGGATCGGGACTCCTTTCATTTTTTATTTAATCATCATCAATATCTTTAAGAGAAACCTGTCCCACAAGCAAATTTGAAAGGGACAAGTTTCTGCTCCATGTAGTTTTAGTTATAAATACAGTTAACCCGCATTTGCTGGCCTCTGTTTCGCATTCCAAAATTTTGGCGACCTTTGGTTGCCTTCTTGACATTCATTCCATTTCCTGATAACATGCAATTTCCTCTTCCTCTGAATCCTGGTGCAGTATTCACCCCATTACCTACCATCAAACAATTACCACTTCCACGAAATCCCTGATTAGTATTCATCCCGTTTCCAGACAACATTCGATTGCCTCTTCCTCTAAATCCTGGAGCGGTATTCACTCCATTCCCAGCCAACAGACAATTACCATTTCCGCGAAATCCCCGAGTATTCACTCCGTTTCCCGCCAACATACGGTTTCCCCTTCCACGTAATCCCGGAGTTGTATCGATAATAGCAAGAAATGATGCTTCATCCAATATCTGTGGCGTATAATCAATTCCACGCATTGCCAATTGATTGGTAAAAGCTCGTAAATGCATTTCGGATGCACGTTCAAGATTTCCAAAAACAGTGGTAACCAGATCATCATTACCTGCACCCAACTGTTCCTGTAAATCCTGAATATCAAGTTCTTCGATTAGTGCTCCTACTTCGAAAGCACTTTCAAGCGAAGATGATCCTTTTTCAACCAGTTCAGTATACAAATTGGCCATATCTTCATTTTTGAATTTTCCTTCCTTTTCATAAGCAGTATCTTCTACACCGTAAGTTTCGAGCAAGTAACCCACTGCATCGTAATGACGACTTTCAGCATTGGCAATATTTTTGAAAACCGGTACCTGCCATTTCTCATAAAGTGCCAGATACACATCATGCGCCAGTTTTTCTTCTTCACGCATCAGTTGTAGTCCTTTCTCCAAATCATCTGAATTCGATGCTGCATAAACCGGACTTCCGGCCTGCATCAGGGCGATGATTAGCCCGGTTGCATAAAAAATTATTTTTTTCATCTTGGTAAGAATTTTAATATCAGTTAGACACCGGAACAGAAAAAAACTTGCGCAAAAAAAGCTCCGGATTAACATCCGAAGCTTTTCAGAAACTTTAATAAACAACTTGGTATTAGAACCTATGATGTTTTCTTTAGAATCCAGGACCTGTGCCATCACAGATACCGGTTCCGGGAACAAAAGTTCCACTGTTGGTTGAATCACCATCATCACCCTCATCATCAGCAGAGCCGTTAATAATGGCATCGTAATCTTCCTGGCTGAGTACGGTTGGAGAATAGGTTTCACCTAAACGTG
>DAOPJR010000007.1:25040-61836 GCA_035399765.1 Draconibacterium sp.
CGCATTTCGAGTAAGCCGGCAACTTCTTCTTCACTTAAAACTTCAGAAAATGCAGTGGTATCACAATTTAAAGTGCTTGCAACTTCAGTGCTTTTAATATCTTCTGACGTAGTCAGTACACTGTCAACCTGACTTTCCTTTTCTGAACAGGCGGAAAAAAATAATGCTGTACCCGCCAATACTACAAATGCTAATTTTGTTTTCATAATAAAAAATTTTAAGATTTTAATTAACTGTTTCTCAATCTGGTATTTGTTTTCAAGTAAGTTCAATATCGTCTTCCCTGGCCACTTCCACGCATCCCTCCTGATCCTTGTCCTTTCCCTTTTCCTCTGCCCTGAGGCGTTTGAGGAACCTTGTTTTCAGCCAGTATTTTGTTATATTCTTTTTTCTGCTCTTTTGTCAACAATCTTTTAATATTGTTTTGATGGTTTTGTGTCATCTGCGCCATTTCATTCCGCAATGCACTTTTTTCATTCAGATCGGTAGCATTTTGCATCTGAGTTCTGAGTTCCCCCATCACCAAATGATAGCCATTTTCAAGTTGACGGATCTGGTCCTGTTGAGTAGTACTTAACCCCGATATTCTGCTCACAATACTGCTCCCTGAGTTATTTGGCAACGTGTTCTTACCCACTGGATTCTGCGCAATTACCGAATAAGTGCTCAGGACGAGGACAAAAAACACCCTGGCAAGATATTTTAACTTGCTATTAATCATGGATTTATATTTATAATTGTTTATTTGCCTTTAATCGGCGGTATCTGTTTTGTTTTGATTTCGAAATCCTGGTCCTCTTCCAAATCTACCGCGCCCGCGTTGAGGCAGTTCCACGTCTTCTTTTGTTTTGGAAGCTTCCAGGAATATTTCTTTCAATTTTTCCTGTTGCTCACTGTTGCACACTGCTTTCATTCCCAGGTAATAGTTGATGGTTTGCTCTTTAAGTTTAGTATGCAACTCTCCTATTTCAACCGAAATTGAATCAAGTAATGGTTTTGATGGTTCTTCTTTTCCCATTTCATCCACCATTCGAACGCGATATGCTTCGAGTTGATCAGATATAACACGGGCGTTTCGATTGAATTCACGATTCAGGTTTCTGAATTGATTCATCTGATCGATATTCAGACCGAGCTGGTCCCGAAAGAACCGGGTTCGTTGTTCCGAAGGAAGTTCTATGCGCCCGGCATTTTCATCAGGCACCTTATTTTCCTGGTGTTTGTGATACCAGAACGACAAGCCCATTGAAAGGTTTGTGGCTACCAGAATCACGATTACCCAGATAAGTATTCGATATGTATTTCTTGTTACCATGGCTAGTCGAGTAAAAAACTTTCTATTGGTTCATCATCGAGAGCATTCCAATAGGGAACCATTTCCTGCTCGGTCAACACAGTTCCTGTAGTAGTAGCTGTTTTACCCAGCTTAATTCCTCCGTAAATCCCCAGCAAGAGTATGATTGAAAAAGCAACCGGCTGTAAAACCCTTCTAAGCGCTGACCTTCGCATCGCCTGGCCTTGCGTTTCCATCTGGCTCTCCAGTTTCGCTTTTACACGAGTGTAAAAGAACGGGTTTATTTCCGGGTTTTTCTCCGAATCTAAAATACTGAGCGTTTTTTTCATTTCTTCCGCAAAAAGAGCGCAGTCGGGACAACTGTCCAGGTGCTCCCGGATAGCTTGCATCTCCGTCTCTGAAAGCTCTTTTTCAAGAAAGAAAATCAATTTTTTTTGTACAATCTGGCAATTCATTTTTTCAGTATTTGTAAGTAAGACACATCCTGTTTATAAAACTTGTGCTACATACATTTTTTTTTATAGCACTTATGTAATTTCTTTTGTAAGTTCTTTTTGGCCCTGAATAACAGCGATTCTACCGACGAGACTGACATATCCATTACTTCTGAAATTTCCTGATACGACAGTTCCTCATATTTATTCAAAGTAAATGCAACTTTCTGATTCTCGGTTAAGCTGTTAATGGCTTCATGCAGGATTATGGCCCGCTGCTTATTCTCCATTTCATATTCCGGCTGATCGGATTTTGATGATTCGACCTGCATCAATTGCCGGTTTTTTGCTTCCACTTCATTTTCGAACGACTGGAACCATTTGTGTTTTTTATTGTCGCGAATGTGATTGAGCGAACGGTTAACCGCAATCCGGTACAACCAGGTTGAAAGCCTGGCATCGGCTCTGAAATGCTCTACATTTCGATAAACTTCAACAAAAACATCCTGGGCAATGTCTTCCGCATCTTCCCTGTTGTGAACCATTCCGTAGCAGGTATTTACCACCAGTTTCTGGTAGTTCTCGACAAGCTTCCGGAAAGCGGCTTCGTTTCCCTGTTTAAGTTGATTTATAATTTCAGTATCCGACATAAAAGCCAATGGAAATGATTACAATTAATTCTATCTGAGTTTTATTTACTGATTAATTCGTACACCTCACGAGGTGCTATATTATTATTTTCCCCTATCGTTTTCAGGGTCTCATTTTTTTCTGCCTTGATGTTATTTGCTGCCAAAATTTTAAGAATTTCATCCGTACTCTTATTCAATTCAGTGGCAAATTCTTCAATGGTTTTACGTCCTATACCTGATCCCTGCATCGCATTCCCAGCCTGTTTGGATAAAATCTCGTATACTTCAGCCGGAGTCATTTGATTCTCATCTGCAATTTCCTGCAAAGTTTGTGTAGTTGTATTCTCATATTTTATTTTGTGAATATCCAATTTTCGGGTCAATACCTCCACCGAATCAATTTTAAGCTGAAAGCTCAACTCTGCCAATGTGAGTAACTCGGCATGCGGAACCGGTGCTTTTTCTTCCTCTTTTTCCCATGAGTTAGTGAAATCCTCTCCCAATGTCATCACATTTTCGAACGGAGGGATCGAGAAAAAAGTTCCGAAGAAAACCATGGAAATAAGAAGTGTAGCAAACAGGAATTCAAATTTCTTATTGAATCCCCTGATTGCTTTCGACCGGAAATAATAAATAAAAGTTCTCCAGTTAGCTGAAAAAAGGTGAAATACGGACAAAATGATAAATCCAAAAGAAAAAATCGTGTGGATAGCCTGCCACTCTTCTTTGGTCATCCCCCACAATTTCCATGTTACCCAATGAGCGTACCTTCCGGGAGGCGATACATAAAGTATAAGTCCGGAAACGATAAGGATCAGCATCATATACATCAATCCAAAGCTGATAAAGGCTTTCCAACTAAATTTTCGGTTCATGTCAAATTCATTTATTTAAAGTTCTTGAGCATAAGACACGACCCTTGCATAAAACTTGCGCAACTTACCTTATAAATTTTCTTTTGGTATCTAATAGCAAACTTCTAAAGAACATTAAGAAATCAACTCGGGTTTTTACATCGACATTTATTTCTCAATCATCACCGGAACTGTGAATTTCATTTTGTATTTAGCTGTCTTTTCAACCTGTTCCCTGCTGAACGGATCGGGATGATACTGGTTATAAAGATACAGTTCAGTTTGATCGAGATAAAATTTACTGGCCGGAATTCCACTTGTCCCGGTTGGAATAACCGTTTCCGAGCGGTCCCAGTTCTGCGTATCAAAAATATGACGTTCAGAAGCACCATGATTGGTTTTGTACAGGTTGGAATACGGATACGAATATGGACATACCGTGTGAAAACTTCCGGGCACTTCAAACGGACCACGATTCAAATTCAATACCTTATTCAGAATTTCAACCGCACTTAACGGGTGAGCCACTGTAAAACTGTGTAACTTGCCCCAGTTCCATTGTTCTACATCGCTTCCCAGTTGTGCCGAAAGTTCTTCCACTGTTTCTTTAAACGATTGTACAACCAGGTCATCAAAAGTTTCTTTTTGTGCAGTCTCAATATTATCAATCCAGGCTGATTCTTTATTATCAGCCAGAATATTGATCATCAGGTTCTCGAGTAAGCTCCTCTGTCCTTTTATGGCTTCAAATAATTCAGGAGTCAGGTCATCTTTTACCAGGTTGAACATCGATTTACGGTACAATACTTCAAAAATGGAAGCAGCCTGACTTTCACGAGTTAGTGTATAATCCCAGCTTTTAAATTTATCGTAGGCTTGCTGTTCAACATCGTTCCAATCGCTTACTTTCCCAAGAGATTCCAGGAAAATCGGTGTCATTTCTTCGGAAGTTTTGGATTTAAAATCGCTCTGAATATCCTTAAAATCATCGATCCCTAGTTTTTCTTTTGCTTCCAGCATCTCACGAATCCGGTCTATCCTGCTATTGGTGGCAAACCAGTGGCTGATGTAATACGGATAATCGTCTGGTACTGTTTTATTGTTGGCCGATGAAACAAAACCTCTCTCAGGATTAAATTCGTAAGGCAGTTCTTCGAAAGGCACTAATCCTTTCCAGTCGTATTTACTGCTGTCTCCCGGATAAATCTGAATACCAGAGCCCTCGCGAATCGGCAGACCTGCACTGCACTGCAAGCCAATATTTCCATCCACATCGGAGTAAACCACATTTTGGCTTACCGAAATAAATGTGCTGGCTGCATTTCTGAAATCATCCCAGTTTCGTGCACGATTAAGGAGGTAAACACTGCGAATCTCACTACTCATTTCATTTCCCAGCCACCTGATTGACAACGGAATTTCCTTTTCATTTTTAAACTCATTTACCATCGGTCCGCGATGTGTAAACCTCAAGGTTTTATGAATGTCTTCGCCTTCTTTTGTTTTAATGACAATGTTTTTAATTTCAAAGTCTCTCCATTCACCATCGTAGAGGTATTTCGTTGTATCCTCATTTATTTTTTCAGCATAAAAATCAAGGTCGTCCACCATCACGTTGGTCATTCCCCAGGCAATACGGTCGTTGTGGCCTGCAATTATAAATGGCTGACCGGGAACCACCACCCCGGTAACATCCACTTTTCCATCAACTACCTGGTGCATTTGGTACCAAATACCCGGAGCAAACAAACCGAGGTGCATGTCGTTGGCCATTAATGGCATTCCGGAAGTACTCTTTTTACCCGACACCGCCCAGTTATTACTTCCGCTAAAAATTTCAACTCCGAGATTCTTTAAATTCTCCGAAGCATCCAAAATGGTATTTCCTGCTTGTAATTTATTCAGACCGAATTCAGGATAAATAACTGTTTTATGATTTTTCAGATCCGGAATCATTTCAGCAATCATTTCATCCGAAACCTGGCTGCGTAAGCGATGCAGAAAATACTCGCTTCCCCAACCCGCAGATAAATCCCAGGCCATGTAGCCGATTAGGTTGATTGAATGTACGGGCTCCCAGAAATCAGGAGCGTAACCCAAAATTTTAAATTCGGGAGGAAGCGGGTATTTCTTAATGTACCAGTTCACTCCTTCTGAAAAAGCTTCAAGTGCAGCTTTAATTTCGGGATCAAATTGTGCCAGTACTTTTTCTGACTTTTCCTGAATTCGCAAAGCCCGCATCAGCAAATCAGTTTCTGCCTGGTCTTTCCCTAATATCTCCGACAAGCGCCCTTGTGTTACTCTGCGTAGCAGATCCATTTGCCACAAACGGTCCTGTGCCATGGCAAAACCAACTGCCCGGTACAAATCTTCTTCATTCTGGGCAAAAATATGTGGAACACCGTGCTCGTCGCGAAAGACTTCCACATCGTTTTTCAGATCCCAAAGTGCCAGATTCTTATCATAGTCAGGGACGGCAGCAGTTTTCAGATATTTGAGATACATGGCTCCTGCAACAGTGATTAAAACAATCAGGATCAGAAGCCCCAGCAAAATACGTTTCAGCATTTTCATAAGTCAGTGTTTTTAAAAAAAGAAGTGCGTAATCAGAATCAACTCTAAATATTTATATATTTAAACCTATAAATTTAAGTTAAAACCTATATTATGAAAAAATTACTCATCCTTTTTTTCCTGGGCGTTTATGCACTAAGTTCTTATGCGCAGAAAGCCGATAAAATTGTCGGGGTATGGTGGAACGACGAAAAGACTACAAAAATTGAGGTGGAGAAAAAAGACGGCAAATATATTGGAACGATTGTTTATATGATTCCTGAAAAATATGAAAATGGTCAACCACCTAAAGACGATGAGAATCCGGATGAAGCATTACGGGATCGTTCTCTTATCGGTCTGCAAATACTGGAAGGATTTGTTTACAGTCCGGAGAAGGAAGAGTGGAATACGGGCAGAATTTATGATCCGAAATCGGGTAAAACATACGACTGCTACGGCTGGCTTGAAAGTGATGATCTGTTAAAACTGAAAGGTTTTGTTGCCGGAATGCGATGGCTGGGAAAAAGTTCTGAATGGTATCGCACAGAGCTGTAGTTCAGTGCTCAAAGTTCAGAGTTACTTGAATACGTTGAACTTTGAACTCATTTATCCTGAAACCTGGACATCAATACCGTTGGCCTTAACACGATCGGCAATGGCGTTTAGTTCGTCCAGCGAAATTTTTTGAAGCGTATCAATTGGTGTATCCCTTGCAATGGTATAAATCATCACCTGCAGGGGATTTATCTTTTTAAGCAATTCAACCCAGGCTGAAATTTCTTTCTCTGTGGTATTATCAATGATTCTTCCTTTAAAGGTTCCCCGAATAAACATGGTTTGGATGATTACTTTCCCTTTAAATTCAATCAGTTTTTCGATTGTTCTTTCAAGATTGAAAACTCCCCTCGGGCAATCAATCAAACGAATGGTTTCTTCAAAAGCCGAATCCAGTTTCTGAATATTGTCCTTTATTTTCAGAAGTGCTTTAAACACGGGTTTTCTATGTAATGTGGTAGCGTTAGATAAAACTGCAATCCGTGCTTCAGGAGCCAGTCGGTCGCGTAATTCAATGGTATCGTCAATTATCCCGGCAAACTCCCGGTGAAGGGTTGGTTCTCCGTTACCGGCAAAAGTAATTACATCGGGCAAACGGTTTTCTGTTCCCATTTCAAGCAATTTTGCTTCGAGCCGGGTCCTTACTTCTTCCCGTGTGGGCAGTGTTACTTTCTCTTCGTATTCTTTTGGAGTAAAACCACATTCGCAATAAATACAATCGAACGAACACACTTTGGCAGAAGTGGGCAAAAGATTGATTCCCAGAGAAACTCCGAGCCGACGACTTTCAACCGGGCCAAAAATAATTTCATCAAACAGAAAAGTTGCCATAGGAATAAATTGTGGCGCAAAGATAACATCATTTTTGTTAGCGACCTGTCGACAGAAAAAGCATAAATATTGTACTTTTCAGAAAATTTAACCGATGAAAGAACCTCGCATCCTGCAAAAGAGAATTGGTTTTTCAAATGTGGAGTTGATCGTAAACGGGAATAATTCTATCCTTGTTGACACAGGAGTTCGCGGGAATATAAAAAAGATCCGGATACTGTTTCGCGAAGCTGGTATTTCACCCGAAGATATCCGGCTGATCATTCTCACGCATACGCATTACGATCATACTGGTAATTTGCAAAGCATCGTCAAACTTACCGGGTCACCGGTACTTGTTCATGCCAACGAATATGAGAATCTAAAAACAGGATTCACTCCCATTCCAAACGGACAGGGAAAATATTCCGGTTTTATCTCCCGCTTTGGGAAAAAAGTTTACCCAAAATATGCATCTCCTAAAGCTTTTACAGCGGATTTAATTAACAACGATGTTTTCGATTTGCAGGATTTTGGAATCGATGGAAAAGTGATTTCAACACCAGGACACACCAACGGTTCGCAATCAGTTTGGATAGGCGACCTGTTAATTGCCGGAGATACTTTTCTAAATTTAAATAATGGCAGAGTCTTTCCTCCTTTCGTAAATGAGCCTGTTGTTTTGTTACAAACATGGCGCAAATTGTTTCAAACCAATATTAAAACCGTTTATCCCGGACACGGAAAACGTTTCCGGATAGAAAAAGCTCTTGCTGATTTCGAGCGATGGAAAAAGAAACTAAAAGTTGAAATCTAAACCTGTCTACTGAATTTCAAAAGTGGTCTCACCTATTTGGTTCCCATCGGCAAATAAATCTACCGTGTAAGTTCCCGTCATTAACTCCGGTTGATTGGTGTTGTCCCAGAAAATGGCAACCGGTAAGTCCTTCCCTTCATACACCACATCGCGCATAGCCGAATACTGGATTTTCAGGTCTTCAAACTGGAACAAATCATTTGACGATTTGCTCAGCAATAACTGGTCGGGACGCATGATGCGCGCATAAATACTTTTAGCCCCCCGTGGAGTTGCCTGGTTTTGGCCCAACACAAAATATATCCTGATTTTTTCTGTACGTTTCGCAAACTTTGTCACTTTTTCCCGCGAGTTTAAAGGTTCAACAGTCAATTCACGCGCTTCGAGCTTGGCTGCGATTTTTAGATTCTGCTGCAACTTTTCCTTCTCCTGATTCAGTTGCTGGTTTTTCTGTTCAACCTGCTGATACTGCTGTTTTACCTGAAGGTTCTCAGCCATTAATTCTTCGTTTTTTCGATTCAAAGAATCGATCTGAACAACAAAATCGCGCATAATTCCCCGCAAGGTTGTTACCTGATGCTGGTAATCGTTTATTTTAGAAATGCTCACTTTTTTAGTTTGCTCTACCTCCAGTAAAAGATCTTTTACTTTTGCCTGAGCAACAAACAGTTGTTCGTTCAGCGTATCGTTCTCTGTTTTCATCGAATCGTAACTGGCAGCGATTTGAGTCAGTTGGTATTGAATGGAATCTTTTTCCATCCTAATTTCACCCATAATATTTCGGTGTTCACTCCCTTGCATGAAATACAGAATAACAACTACCAGAAGAATAACTGACAGGCCAATTACAATGATGTTATTCCTTAAATCCTTTTTCTTTTGAGTGCTATTTACTTCGTTATCCATTGTATGAGTCTCCCAGTATTAGTAACGTTGCAAATGTAATAATCTTTTATGCCGGGTCAAATTAGTGTTGCCACTTATTTGCGGCACTTCGGTTGCGTTCAAATTATATGAATTATGATGCTGGCTGTTTTTCAAAGAAAGATCCGATCTTTTTGACAGACCGGATCTTTCAACAATCACATATTACACTATCCAGGATATTCTAATACAAATTTCCAACTTTCACACCAAAATAAATGGTTCGGGGAGAAAGTGGGCCATAAACATAACCCGGATCACGATTAATACCAATATCGAAATCTTTCTGGTAACTGTTAAAAATATTCTTGATCCCGACAATCAATTCCACGCTGGCCAGTTCAGAAATATTAATGTCATAATCCATTTTAAATCCAAGGTCGATAAACGATGGACTGGTTCGCAATTCTCCGGCTTCAGGATCGGGAATGTTCGGACCAAAATACGGCACCAGCATTTTCCCTGTATAGTTTCCCGTCAATGAAAAATTCAATTCAGAAAGAGGGCTGTAATTCATACTCAAATACCCGTAGGTTGAGGGCGTGCGAAAGAACTTTTTCTCGTTAAACTCCTGCGGCTGATCGTATTCACTTTTTTGAACGGTAAATCCTGACTGTAACTCAAAACGAGCTGAAGGAGCTGCGTTGAGTTCAAAATTGATCCCAGCTACACTCGCGCCATCTACAGCATTTACTCGGGTATAAATTACGGTGCCATTTTCGTCAGGAGTCCCGTATTCATTGGAAAAAGGATGAATCAAACGCGTATAAAAACCTTCGGTAAGAAACTGAAACTGCCATCTTCCAAAATTTTGGGTGTAATCAAGCGAAGTAGTAAAACTGTTTGATGTTTCCTGGGTTAGATCCGGTGCATTAACATGAATCACCTTTCGGGACCCC
This sequence comes from Draconibacterium sp., assembly GCA_035399765.1. Classification (GTDB taxonomy): domain Bacteria; phylum Bacteroidota; class Bacteroidia; order Bacteroidales; family Prolixibacteraceae; genus Draconibacterium. Next base: position 34,816 of record DAOPJR010000007.1, read on the forward strand.
GAAGTTTCAATGTGCAGGTCTTCGTCATAAATCTGTGGAGTTCTGAATCCCCTGGCAAAACCTGAACGCCACTGCAAATTCGGTGAAAGATTCAGGAGAAAACTGATTCTCGGACTAAACACATTTCCACTTACTTCATCTTCCTCGTTCGATTTGTCGCCCACACTGTAATGATCGTAGCGTAATCCGGTGCTAAGCACCCATTTATTTCCCTTCCATTCCGACTGGATAAATCCGGCCTGTGTAGAAGTTCGCTGATCGGCAACTATGGTATTCCCGTAATGAACATCCAGTTCAGGATTGTAGTACCCCAGCTTTTCATCTTTCAACGATCCGCCGTTTGTCTCCAATCCGGATGTAATAACTGCCTCAGAAAAAAACAGGTAACTGATATGACGAATATACTGCAAGCCAAATGCGTAGGTCAAATCCGTTGTTTTACCATAAGCTGAAGGATCCTGGTTGGCTCCATAATACGAATCGCGGTCAACCGTTTGAAATGAACCGAAAGCTGAAAGTTTATCTTCCTCACGAAACAACTGGTCGAAGTTTACAGCACCCGAATTAATCCGATGCGTTACACTTTCAGTTATGTCTGCTTCGTGCATCGGCAGGTCAAAATTGTTTCCTCCCCGTCTGAATTCGTAAATATTAAAATAGTCGACCGTGAGTTTGGCACGCGTAGCAAGCCGCTGGTAAAAACGTCCGCCAAGTGTCAGGTTTTTTATTTTAGATAATTCTGAAAAGCTGTCTCCGTTAGCATCAAAAGGATCACGATTGCGATGAAACCCAAACAAACTCATCCCGGTTTGATAATTATCGGTTACATACGAACCATTTAAACTGATGTTGTAATCACTGGCAGCTTCACTGTCAAAACCAAGTCCCAACAAACTAGATGAAACTCCGGCTTCAAAATTATTGGCAACCGGATCTTTGGTAATCAGATTGATGGTTCCGGCAATGGCATTGCTGCCATACATCGAAGAGCCACCTCCCCGAACTACTTCCACACGTTCAATCATGTTTACCGGGATTAACTCAAGTCCATAAACACCGGCCAGTCCGCTAAACACAGGCCGCGAGTTGATCAGAATTTGCGAATAAGGACCTTCAAGCCCGTTCATTCGTACCTGCGAGAATCCGCAATTCTGACAGTTATTTTCCATACGTAATCCCGGCGAGAAATTTAACCCTTCGCTAAGAGTCACGCCCTGCACCCTTTCAAAAAGATCGGGGTTGATACTGTTCACAATAGTTGGCGTTTCCTTTCTGCTTTTTGAATTCCGGTCGGCTGAAACAACCACCTGTTCCAGTCCAATATTGTCAGCCTCTAATTCTGCCAAAAGAGTTATGCTCTTTTTTTCTTCAAATACAATCTCCTTTTCCAGGGGTTTGTAGCCAACGGCAGAAATAATTACTACTTGTTTGCCCAGTGGCAAATTTGCTATTTTAAAATGCCCGGTAGCATCAGCCGCCGTTCCAATTGTTGTTCCTTTTATGGTGATAGTGGCAAAAGGAATGTGTTCGTTGCCTGCTTTAACATCACCAAAAAGCATGGCATCGGTTTTTGGTTTTTTCTTGTCATCGTCAAATTCACGTGCACCGGCTATATGCAACGTAAATACGAACACAAGAATAGCTGATAACAATCTCATGTTATAATTATTTTAATCTGGTTAATAAAAAATGATAAGCGAATCTTGTGTTTATTAACCAAGCGGCGGTCCCCGCGGATCGATTTTCAGGTATTCTGAGCCATGTTTGACAATGTCATTCCCGATGTAATAATCGTGGCAAACATCCATTGAAACGACCTGAATAGTTGGCGGTTCAGAAATGGTGAATGAATGGAATTGCAGGTTGTTAAAAAAAACAATCTCTGATTTTGAATGATGATGATTGGTTTTTGACTCGTTACCTTCGCTATGCATTGGATGCGAGTGCGTAATCACCACACCGTTCGGATAAAAGTGGGTGTGCTTTGTCTGAATCGATGTTTGCGCAATGTAAAAATAGGACAACAACGTAAGCAGTACCAACAAAGCGCTATGTTTTCTGATATAAATCACCCTCTCTTGTTAGAAGATCAAAAATACTTAAATTGAACTATTCTAAATAAGTATTTACATAATTTTGAAGAAAAATTAAGAATGGCGAAACGCAGACCAGAATTCAAAATGTATAGCTACGGAGAATACTCTACTTGGAACCGGGAAAGCAAAGAAATACCTAAAATACTTGAATTTACCACCGAAATCGAAGCAAAAGTAGGGACAGAATTTGGCTATGTTTTACACATAAAAAACGGCAAAGGTGAAACCATTGATTTTAAAATCGATCATCCTCCGTTTAAAAACGAAAACGGAGAACTTGTGGCTCCCTTTACCGGAGAGCAGTTTATCCGCACCAACGATTTTGAATTTTATCTTGGCGATTGTGTTTGGGAACCTTTGGAAGACAAGCTCGGCACATGGGAACTTACTACTTATTATCGGGGACAAGTAGTAGCCCACAAAATAATAACGCTGAAATAATCCGAAATTAAACCGAAACTTTTTTAACCTCTGCCGAGAGTTTCCCAAGTGCCTGATCGGCAGCTGCCAACATTTTTGCAACCAAGCCTTTGTAGTATTCTTTTACCAGTTTTGTATTCCCCTTTCCATCGGGATGCATGGCCTGAATTCGCAGTTCGCGGTGTGTCTGAACAATTTCACCGGCAATTTTATACACGGCTTCCTGATCTACCTTGGAATTGTATTCCAATACATAAAAACAGTCACTCAATGCCAGTGACATAATCAGATCAATATCTTTCTTCAGATTTCTAATACTTGCCATAATCTTAAATTAAATGTTGAATAAACATACGAAATTTGACGCAATAAATTACCTGTCGCCATTTAGTTCAGTTACCCATATTGGTTGAATTTCCGGGACGGAACATGTTGTTTTGCTGTTCTGATTCTTTTTCCTTGCGGGCTTTTTCTTCTGCTTCTTTTCGTTTCTTTTCTTCCAGTTCCTTGTCGATGATATTTTTCTCAAAACTGACTACAGGCGTTACATCCCAAAGATAAGTTGGACTCCAGTTCGAGCGCAACTTAATCACTTCATTCATGTAAGCCACTCTCTCAGGCTGCATTTTATCCTGGTAACTACCCGTGTCCCATTTGCCGTTATCATTGTTATCATAAATGATTTTTACCTTGTATTTTTCCGGTGCCAACATCGGAAACGTAATATTCTCATCCTTTGAAAAAGTTTGCTGCCGGAGCACTTCTTCTTTATCATCATTTTTTAATACCTGGATTAGCATGGGCTGCGAAACATTGCTGAAAGTAAAAGTTAGCGAACCATAGTAATCTTCTTCACGGGTCTTAAAACTTCGTGATAATTCTTTACTGGTTATACCGTAAATATTCGTACAAGCAGCCGAATCAACCGAAAACACATACTCTGTACTTGGTTCCCAGTCATATGAAATTTGATACGTCCTGTATTTGGCTGTATCTTTTTTAAACGTAATCGGAAGAGGTGTTTTTAGTGTATCCTCTTTCAAATAAAGGCGAAGCATTGTACTGTTAAATGTCTTTATTGGTTCGGGAGCTGTTACTGTAATACTGCCATTCAGTTCCATGGTTCTTGGCACATCGGCTTCCCAGTTAAACTGAGGAACCTCTTTTATCTCCGGTTCTTCCTCGTCACCTCTACGACGGCTTTTCTTTTCATTTATTTCCAGGTCAGAAAATTTCATCAATATCGTATCCTTCCGAACGTACAATTTTTGCACCGAGTCGAGCATAAAATACGATAATTCCATGTACAATGAGTCGTAAGCTGCAATGGTTGTATCTGAAATCCAAAGTGTCAGGGAATCCATGTTTGAGTTAAACTCTTTGATGTTCCAATCGGTATTTTCAAGTCCAATCAAACGAACATCAAAGGTATCCTGCACTGATTCATTAAAAATAAAATTGCATTTGTAGCGGGTTTCCCGTTCTGATTTTTCGATGTATTGTTCAAAAATATCTTCTGTAAAATAGCGGAGGTAAAACGGTTCAGGATAAAAATGAGTGTGTCCCAATATTAACATTGAATCCAGACCTTTTACGAGAGTGTCTAAACTTTCATGAAACTCAGCATGCGGAATAACTACATCATCCACAAAGGCAATTTCTTCTGCCCCTTCATTGTATTTCATGTCATTGTTCAAATCATTCAACGCAAACAAATGGTATTTTCCGGCGGCTATATTATCAATCATAAAGAAACCCTGCTCGTCGGTTTTGGCAATGTAATCCGGAATAACTTTGAAAACAGCCGAGTCATGAAGATTACTCTGAAGCAAAACCAGTATTTTATCCATAGGTTCCAGGTTGAATGAATTAACCGCACGACCGGCTATTCTTAGCGAATCGTAATCGGGGCCTGTACTAAACGAAAACCTGAGATCTTTCAAGGGATTTTTCTCATTATTATCGACCACCGAATTCTTAAAATCTAGATTATAGGTGGTGCTGTCTTTCAACTCCTCGCTAAACCCAACAATTAAAGTCTTCGATTTGGTACGAATGCTGGGCCTTGTAGTAAGAGGTGGTGAAACCACGAGCGCTTCCGAAATTTCATCGGGCAAAATGTATTCGCTAAAAGTAAACCTTACATCCTCCCCGTGGTAATTTCGAGTTCTCAATTCGGGATTTGTGCTGATTAAAACCGGAGAAATGGTATCTTTTGCACCACCCGTAGGCATACCAATGTTTGCACACGACGAAATGATCGTTATCCAGGCAAGAGCGGCTATAATAAGTAAAGGTATTTTTCCCTTCAGTTTCATCTCATTAAAATTGTCAACTTTTGTTGCATTTGACTCATCCTATCAACTGTTTTATTGGCATTCGACAGAATTCGCAAGCTCATTTCGATGTAACTCTCGAAGAATTTTATTACTCTTTAGAAAAAATGAAGAATTAAAATTCTTGTTCGTTTCATGCTTTAAAATTGGTTTACAAACATACAAATTCCTGCCAACTCTTCGTGTTATGGTTTGTTAATTTAAAAGAAGGAATGTTACGGAACCACGGCTTTGTTTGTTCCGGATGCCTACCTGGAATGAAATAGTTGTTCAGAAGTTTTTTGACCGACACCGGTTTCGATCAGATATTATTGTTAATTTGGATATGAAATTAAATGACGCGATGGCAAAAAAGAAAAAGAAAAAAGCAAATAAAATACGTAAAGCACACACTTTCAATAAGAAAAAACTAAAAAGTGCTATTCTCTCCACCTTACATGAAGAACCTGGGAAATCGGTAAATTACCGACAGTTGTCGGGTGCTTTGGGTGTAAACGATCCGGAAACCCGGAAACTAATTAACGTGGTTTTAGAAGAACTGGCCGACGATGGTTATCTTGATACCGTTGCACGTGGTAAATTTAAGCTGAAAACCAGAACCGGAACGGCCTCGGGCATGGTGGAAATGCAGGCACAGGGTTTTGCATACGTGGTTAGTGATGAACTTGAACGCCCGGTCATTATCTCTTCACGTAACCTGAAACATGCAATGGATGGGGACAAAGTACTGATCAATGTATTTGCCCGACGTAAAAAGCACGACCTGGAAGGTGAAGTAATTGAAATAATCGAACGCGCAAAAACGGTATTTGTTGGAACGGTTCAGGTGTCCCGCAATTTTGCCTTTCTCACGCCCAGCGGAAAATCCAGTTTCGATATTTTTATTCCGAAAGAAAACCTGAACGGTGCAAAAGATGGTCAAAAAGCCATTGCTGAAATTACTGACTGGCCGGCAAATGCCAGAAATCCATTTGGGAAAATAAAAGAAGTTTTGGGAGATACCGGCAACAACGATGCTGAAATGCACGCCATCCTCGCTGAGTTTGAGTTGCCTCATCACTTCCCGGAGAACGTAGACCGGGCTGCCGAAAAAATACCGCTTGAAATTCCCGAAGAAGAAATCCGGAAACGAAGAGATTTCAGAAAAGTAACCACTTTTACAATCGACCCGGTGGATGCAAAAGATTTCGACGATGCACTCTCTCTTGCCAAACTTGACAACGGAAACTGGCAGGTTGGTGTACACATTGCAGATGTTACACACTATGTCCGGCCCAACTCCATTATTGAAGATGAAGCCCAACAACGTGCTACTTCTGTTTACCTTGTCGACCGGGTGGTTCCAATGCTTCCCGAACGGCTTTCAAACGGTGTGTGTTCGTTGCGGCCACAGGAAGAAAAGCTTTGCTTTTCTGCGGTATTTGAGCTGAATGATCAGGCAGATGTTGTAAAGCAATGGTTTGGAAAAACCGTGATTTTCTCCGACAAAAGATTTACCTACGAAGAGGCTCAGGAAATTATAGAGACTGGACAGGGCGATTTTTCAGAAGAATTACTTACGCTGAATCAGTTGGCAGTGAAACTTCGTAATAAAAGATTTAAAAGCGGATCGATTGCTTTCGACCGCATCGAAATGAAGTTTGAAATAGATGAAAAAGGAAAACCGCTCTCAGTTTATTTCAAAGAGGCAAAAGAAGCAAATAAGCTTATCGAAGAATTTATGTTGCTGGCAAATAAACGGGTAGCCGAACGTATCGGGAATGTTGGTAATCCGAAAAAAGCCAAAACCTTTGTGTATCGTATTCACGATAAGCCCGATCCCGACAAACTGGTTTCGTTCAATACATTTATTAAACGCTTTGGTTACGGCATTCAACTCAGTACACCAAAAGCCATTGCCACCTCGCTAAACAACCTGTTGGAACATGTAAAAGGAAGAAGCGAACAAAATGTGGTGGAAACACTTGCTATCCGCTCGATGGCAAAAGCAGAATACTCCACCCGAAATATAGGCCATTACGGATTGGCGTTTGAATATTACACCCACTTTACTTCACCAATCAGGCGTTACCCGGATATGATGGTACATCGTCTTCTGGAAAAATACCTGGACGGAGGACGATCAGTTAATGAGCAAAAATATGAAGAGCTTTGCAAACACTCTTCTGAAATGGAAAGCAAGGCTGCCAACGCTGAACGCACTTCAGTAAAATACAAACAGGTAGAATTTATGCAGGACCACATCGGGAAGGTTTACCCGGGTACCATTTCGGGAGTGACCGACTGGGGTGTTTATGTGGAATTGGAAAACAAAATCGAAGGCATGATCCCGGTTTCGGAGCTCGACGATGATTTCTATATTTTCGACGAACGCAACTACGCCCTGGTGGGCCGGCATACACATAAAACTTATCAGTTAGGAGATAAAATTCAGGTAAAAGTATGGCGAACCAACCTCGAACGTAAACAGCTCGATTTCAGACTCTCAAAGAGTGACGAAAACTGAATTTTCGAAGAATAACGTTTTAGATACCAAGCAAATAAAGGCATTCTGGGGATTTTTGCCCTTTATCGTCTACTTAAGTTTAAAATTCAAAATAGTTGTTTTACAGGTAAAATATTTAGTTATATTTGTCAGTACTTTCGTAAAATTCATACCATGCAGGAAATTGGCAAAAATGGTAATAAGAAGGATGCAAATCGTGAAACCATTCTCAAAATTGCCAGGGATATTTTTAGTAAATACGGATTCAAAAAAACGACGCTCGACGACATTGCCAACGCCGTCCGCAAGGGAAAAAGCTCATTATATTATTATTTTAACAGCAAAGAAGACCTCTTCCAGGCTGTAATTATGAAAGAAGTAGAAATACTGGCGCATGAGCTTGAAATTGTTATTAACCGAAACACCGACCCTGTAGATAAACTTCGTGATTATATTCTTACCAAACTGGCGACTTTCCGCAACCTGGCAAATTTTTATCACGCCATTGAAAACGATATTACTGCAGTAGGTTTTATCGATGAAGTTAAACTTAAATACGAACAGGACGAGATTAGAATGATCAAACGAATTCTGATTGAAGGAGTACGTAAAAATGAGTTCGAGATTTATGATTTCAACCTGGCAGCCATTGGTATAACCACCGCAATAAAAGGATTGGAAATGCCCTTAACAGCTGGCAATTACGGCGATTTGAACCTGGAAAGAAGTGTGGATACCATTCTTAAGATCATATGCTATGGAATCATGAAGAGATAGCAAAATTTTTATTCCACAATCTGATCTTTTCACTTATCTTAAAATAGAAACTTCCTTTGTTTAACTTTCGGGTAAAGGATTTAATCTGCTCTAATCCATTGTAGAACGATAATATTTTGTTGTTCACAGAATAAAATTGGCTTTCGAAATTACCAGCTCTATTTTTAGTATCCACATTTAAGTACAGAGATGAGAGAAAATACCAATAAAAACAAAATACCAGTCGGTTTGTGAATGTTTCAGAAAAAGAACTAATGTTTGGGCCAGTAAGGGATTGTCAGGACACATGTCGTTGCCGGGAAATAAAATCTCAACATTCCTTTTCTGATCCTAATGCAAAAACAGGTTTATTTAACAATCTACCTGAACGGAAATTAAATCAGCGGATTAAAACCGTGTAAGATCTAAAACGGCTGGATTTATTATAAAAACCGGAAATATGAAATAGTAGTACGTATCGTTTTAATATTATAAATACATCGCAAAACTTTGAGCAAGACATTAATTTTGAGAGCTTCGGAAATTTTTGCCGGAGTTTTTATGTTTCTTCATTATCAGTTTATTCGTGAATTGAAATTTGATTTCTGAAATGAGGTCATTCTTTCACCGCAAGAAAGCTCTGTATCCAAATTGAAAAGGGTATTTTCATGAATTTAAATTGCAATACAAATTAAACGATTTGATTGTTAACAAGTCCAAGTGTTTGTTTAATTAACCAGAAAATTCCGCAGTGCAAATACGAATTGAAAATCTGAACAAAATCTACAAGGGAGGAAGCTATGCCCTGAAGAACCTGAACCTTGAAATCCCGAACGGTATGTTCGGGCTACTCGGTCCCAATGGTGCAGGTAAATCTACATTAATGAGAATATTGGTAACGTTGATGAAACCAACCAGCGGGAAAGTGTATTTCAACGATTACGAGTTATCGAAAAACCGACGCGAAATCAGGCAAATGCTGGGTTACCTGCCACAGGATTTTAGTTTCTTTTCAAAATTAAAAACATACGAATTCCTTGATTATACAGCACGTTTAGCCGGGATGAAGAACAGTGCCGCCAGACGTTCAGCAGTGGAACAGATGCTGGAAGAAGTTGGGCTTTTTGAAGCACGCGACCGAAATGCCAACAAACTCTCGGGAGGTATGAAACGACGTCTCGGAATTGCCCAGGCGCTGATTAACGATCCAAAAGTGATTATCGTTGATGAACCTACTACAGGCCTCGATCCTGAAGAACGTATCCGTTTTCGAAACCTGCTTTCAACAATCAGCACGCGCGACGTGATTATCATCCTTTCGACACATATTGTTGGTGATATCTCCAGTACCTGCCATGATATGGCGTTGCTGAATAAGGGGAAACTCGCTTTTGCCGGATCACCCGAAGACCTTGTAAAAGAGGCAGAAGGAAATGTTTGGCAGATACAAGCTACGGAAGCTGAATACCTGGAAATCAATGAAAAATACCCGGTAATTTCTACCATTCCTATCGACGGAGGTTGGGAAGTACAGGTAGTTTCTCCGGAGATTAACGGCTATCAAGGCAAACAAATTGCCCCGAACCTTGAACATGCCTATGTTCATTTTATGGAAAATAAATTAAACCAGTGGTCAAACGCCTAAAGCTTTAAAGATGATTTCATTACACAATATTTTTTCAATTGCCAAATACGAACGTAAGACATTGTTCCGTAGTTGGTTTTTTAGAATTTTCGGTATCCTTTCGCTGCTAGTTCTTTTTGGAATGAACTTCGGTTTGGTGGTTGAAGGCGGTGGTGGCGACGGCTGGGCTATTCGCGCCATTCCAAGTGCTATTCCTTATTTCAACCTGTTGATTCTAAACGTGGCTCAGGCTGTGATTGCTGTTTTCCTTGCTTCCGATTTTTTAAAACGGGATAAAAAGCTGGATACCACCGAAGTAATTTATATGCGCTCGATGACAAATGGCGAATATGTGATTGGGAAAACACTGGGTAACATGCAGGTATTCATGATCCTGAACATTGCAGTAGTAATTATGGCGTTGATTTTCAACGCACTCGCCACGGGCACAACCATCGACTGGGCTTCGTATGGAATTTATCTTATCCTGATCAGTATTCCGACACTCGTTTTCATTATGGGTCTTTCTTTCCTGCTGATGAGTGTGATACGTAACCAGGCTATCACCTTTGTTTTGATTTTGGGCTATATCGGAATCACACTTTTTCTTCTACAGGCCAAATTCTATTACATTTTCGATTATATGGCTTTCAATATTCCAATGTTAAGTTCAGACATTGTAGGCTTTGGAAACCTGGATGTAATATTGATACACCGTGGAATTTATTTCGGGCTTGGCGCAGGTTTTATTTTCCTGACCATCTTCTTGTTAAAACGCTTACCTCAATCAGAAGCGATGACTTATATTTCGCTGGTATTAGGTATTATTCTTATCGGCGGTGCCAGCTACCTGGGATATAAACACATCAACACCTTTACATCGAAGGAAAAGCTGAGAGCTGAGATTATTAACCTGAACAACCAATATGTTGATGAGGTTATTCCCTCCATATTAGCCAATAATATTGAAGTAGAACATCTGGGAGAAACAATTGGTGCCACTTCAGAGCTGACCATCCTGAATGACAAAGCTCAGGCCTTGAACAAACTCATTTTCAACCTGAATGCAGGATTGAACGTAAAAGAAATTAAACTGAATGGAAATACAGTGCCATTTCTGCGTGAAAAACACCTCATTATTCTTTCTGATAATATCAACCTGCAACCCGGAGATTCAGCCAAAGTAAAATTTGAATACGCAGGGAATATCGACGAAGATTACTGCTACCTGGACATTGACGAAGAAAACCGGCTGGAAAAATACGGACAGTTTGTATTAAACGTAGACAAACGTTATGCATTTGTTAGCCCTGAATATGTATTACTGACAAAAGAAGCCAACTGGTATCCGAATACCGGTGTAACATATAGTTCGAAAAATGTAAAATGGAATCACCCAAATTTTGTAAACTATTCACTGACAGTTAAAACACTTCCAGGATTGCAGGCTGTTTCTCAGGGGGTGGCAAACGAAGTGGCTGAAAATGAATTCAAATTTAAAAGCGATACACCACTAACACAGGTTTCACTTGCCGTTGGCCATTACAAACAAAAAAGCATCAATGAAAAAGGCTTTGAATTTGGAGTCTGGTATATCGATGGTCATGATTATTTCTCAAGCTTATTCCCCGAATCAAAAGATACACTGGCAAGTATAATCAATGAACGTTTTGAGGACTTTAAACGCACTTATAATCTCGACTGTAGTGCACCACGACTTTCACTGGTAGAAGTCCCGGCCCAGTTCAAAACTTACGAACGCATGTGGACATCCATTCAGGAAGTGGTTCAGCCGGAACAGGTTTTAATACCTGAAAAAGCATACACATTCAGGGAAGGTGATTTCGAAAAGCAAAAAGAACGGGTTGGACGTTGGGGACGTCGCGACCAGGGAGAAATGACCGACTTAGATAAGGAGCTTCGGGTGATGGAAGGGTTTCTCCGTCGTTTCACTGAAGAGAATGATGAAGAACGTGACTTCTCACGCGGGCAAATGACCGTCACCCAAAAGGCAAATCCATATTTCATTTTCCCAATGTTATACAACTTCCAGAATAACATTACTTCTGACAGATGGCCGATTACCAACCGCGTATTTGAAGCTTACCTGAAAAGTCAGTCTGTTGATATGCACTCCATTTTTATGAGTAGCATGAATGGAGAAAGTGAGGATGTGTTGGCGAACATTGCTTTACAGGATCAAACTTTTGAGCAAATTTTAGCCGATCCTGATCAGATTGAAATTGTTGACAACGTAATTAAGTTGAAAGGTGACGTTTTATTTTCGATGATTGAATGGAAGGCCGGGCAAAAAGAATTTGAGACTTTCCTTCGTAAATTACTCAATGAAAGCAAATTCAAAAACATTACCTTTCAGGATTTCGACCACCAGATTGAACAAGCTTTTGATATTGACCTGGTACCCATTATGGATGCCTGGTTTAAGGAAAAATCTTTACCCGGCTATTTGGTTTCTCCTTACAAAGCTGTAAAAGTAAAAAGCGGAGACGCCATGAAAACCATGGTCAGTTTAAAAATCACCAACTTTTCTGATATCGAAGGACTGGTAAAGCTTTCATTCCGAATGGGAGGCGGCGGTGGTCCCGGCAGGGGGCCTGGTATGGGTGGCAATGACGATGTGATCGACAACCTGATCTTCCTTGAAGCCCATCAAACCAAAGATCTTAGTTATCTAATGGAAGGTGATCCAAGAATGGTGATCTTAAATACAATGACATCGAAAAATATTCCTCAAACGATGATGGAGTTCTTCCGCGATATTCAGGAAGACCCAAAAGCAAAACCATATGAAGGAGAAACCGTTTCGAATACCCCGGTTCAAATGAAACTTCCAAATGAAATAATTGTAGACAATGAAGATCCTGAATTCAGCTATACTAAAAATAAAGAAGTCAGTTTGTTAGAACGTTTGATTGTAAATGAAGATGAAAAAGAAGAAAAGTATTCGGGAGTAAACTGGTGGAGGCCGGCTACAAGCTGGACTGCCACTACAAGCACCGATTTCTATGGTGAATATGTACGGTCGGCTTATTATGTGAAGGGTGGTGAAGGCGATCAGGTTGCAACCTGGAACGTACCAATTACCAAGGCCGGTTATTACGATGTATATTACCATTTCTATAAAATGCGCCCACGCGGACGTGACGGGCAGGAAGAAAAAGGAAATTACAATTTCACTATTTACGGCGACGATGAAACAGAAGAAACTGCGCTTGATGCACAAAGTGCCGAAAATGGTTGGATTCTTCTTGGTACCTATTACTTCGCTTCAGACACAGCAAAAATAGAACTCTCAAACAAAACCCAGTTACGCATGGTATTTGCCGATGCAGTAAAACTGGTAGAACAGTAAATCAACAAAAACAATAATAAATGAAAATCATTAAATTTAAACTAATCCAGCGGATCGTACTTGTCCTGTTTATAGTGGCAGGCGGCTCCCTGGTTGTTCAGTCGCAGGAAGCCTTAACACTTGACAAAGCATTAAAATTTGCTGAAACATCGAGTCCAGATCTACAACTTTCGTTGTTAAACCGGATACGTTACCAGAAAAATCTTGAAGCACAGCGTGCGGCTTTAAAATCCAGATTTACACTCGAACTAAATCCATTGGATTACAGTAACCAGCGACGTTTTGATACCAGGGTTTCAGAATGGTATACCAACGAAAACATTCAATCAAATGCCACTTTCACTGTTTCGCAACCGATTTTACCAACCGATGGTACCATTTCGCTGATTAATGATTTTGGGTGGAGAAGCAGCAACTCTACATTATCAACTTCGCAAACAGAAAGTGAAGTATTTTACAATAATCTGTATTTGAACCTTAATCAACCACTGTTCACTTACAATCGTTTAAAATTGCAACTAAAACAACTTGAACTAAGTCTCGAGAATGCGAATATCAGTTATGCAATGCAGCGACTGAATCTCGAAAAAAATGTAACCCAGTTTTTTTACAATGTATACATGGCTCAAATGAACCTGAACATTGCCCGTGAAGAACTGGCCAATACACAAAAGAGTTACGATATTATTGTGAATAAAGTAGATGCCGGCCTTGCCGCCAAAGAAGAATTATATCAGGCAGAATTAAACCTCGCTACATCCAAGTCGTCGGTGCAGAATGACGAAGTTACTTTCGAGAACGCAAAAGATCAACTGAAACTATACCTCGGCATGGATTTGAATGAAGACATTGTGATCCTGGCTGATGTTAGAGCCAACCCGGTTCCGGTAAATCTTGATTTAGCTATTCAAAATGGACTCGATTCAAGAATGGAAATCCGTCAACGCGAAATCGATGTTGAGAACAGCCAGTTTAGCCTTATTGAAACCAAAGCACTAAACGAATTTAAAGGTGAAGTAAACCTGCGAATGGGTATTACCGGCGATGATCCGGCCCTTGGAAATATTTTTAAGCAACCCACAAAAAGTCCATCTGTGGCACTTAGCTTCAATATCCCAATTTTCGACTGGGGAGAAAAGAAAGCACGGATAGCAGCAGCAGAAGCGGATATAAAATCGCAGGAATTAAATGCTTCAGAACAACAAAAGCAAATTGTAGTTGATATTCGCCAGGTATATCGTAATATTCAAAACCAGTTAAATCAAATCGATATTGCCGAACAAAACGAACGTAATGCACAGCTAACCTACGAAATCAACCTTGAAAGATACGAAAACGGCGACCTGACCGGGATGGATCTGAACCTCTACCAAACCCAGTTATCTCAAAACAAGATAGCTTACAGCCAGGCACTTATAAATTATAAACTAGAACTATTAAATATGAAAATACAGTCGTTGTACGATTTCGAAAAAAAGGAACGAATACTCCCGGCTGAACTTTACCTAACAGAAGATAAAAACAAATAAAACTGAAAATATTACCAAAAATGAAAAACATAAAATTCCTTTACCTGGCACTCATTGTTATCATTGGCATTTCGTGTAACAATCAGCCAACTTCCGAATCAACAGATCTTGCTGTTCCTGTTTCAGTCGAGAACATCAAGTTAAAAAGTATTCAGCAATTTATTACCACAACCGGTACTGCCAAAGCCCGCTCTGAAACAGAATTATCTTCGGAAATTGAAGGAGATTATTTCCTCCAGGTAAATCCTAAAACCGGGAAAAAATTCAAACTGGGCGATCGTGTTGAAAAAGGACAAGTGATCGTTAAATTTCAAAACGAGGAATACCTGAATGGATTAAATATCGAATCTAAAAAACTCAACCTCGATATTTCAGCCGACGAATATCAAAAGCAGCAATCGCTGTACGAAAAAGGTGGTGTTACGCTTCGTGAACTCCGCAATTCGGAAGTTTCAAAAATAGATGCGCAATACAACTACGACAATGCCCAAATTCAGCTGGCCAAAATGCAGGTTGTTGCTCCTTTCTCAGGAATCATAGCTGAGCTTCCTTATTATACTGAAGGTGTTCGTGTTTCAGCAGGGCAAAGCATGGTAACCCTGGTTAGCTACGACCAGATGTACGTAGAAATCAATTTACCTGAAAAAAATATTTCAGAAGTAAAAGTGGGTCAGAATGTATTGATAACCAACTACACACTCACCGAAGATACATTACTGGCTCACGTTAACGAGTTATCACCGATCATTAGTGATGAGACCCGGACTTTTGCAGGTAAATTACAAATTGACAACCCGGAATTAAAACTTCGTCCCGGAATGTTTATCAAAGCAAACATTATTACCGCTCAAAAAGACAGCGTTGTGGTTATCCCACGCGATGTTATTATGACGGGTTCGCGTGGTAAATATGTATTTATTGTGGGAAGGAACAGTGCTGCGGATAACCGCAGGATTACTACCGGCATTTCAAACGACGATGAAATTGAAGTAGTAGAAGGACTGGCTCCAAACGACCGACTTATTATAAAAGGATTCGAAACATTGCGCGACAATTCAAAAGTAAAAGTGATAATGTAGAGCGGGTAACCAATAGAACAACAGATCATGAAGAAATTAACAGAATTTTCTGTCAACTATCCGGTTACCGTCCTGATGGTAGTGTTGGGAGTACTTCTCCTGGGCTATATTTCGTACGACAAACTGGGTGTTGACCTTTTCCCTGACCTGAATTCTCCACGTATTTTTGTGGAGGTAACTTCAGGTGAACGGCCTCCGGAAGAAATGGAAAAACAATTCGTGGAAAACATTGAAGCACTGGCCATTCGCCAGTCTGATGTAATCCAGGTAACTTCTGTTTCCCGGGTTGGCTCGGCACAAATTACCGTAGAATATGCCTGGAACAAGGACATGGACGAAGCTTTTCTCGATTTGCAGAAAGCATTGAACACCCTCACCCAGAACTCCGAAATAGACGAATTAAAAATTACACAGCACGATCCCAATACCACCCCGGTAATGATTATCGGACTTACTCACAACGAAGTAACTGATATGAATGAAATCCGGAAGGTGGCCGAAAATTATATTCGTAATGAGTTAGTTCGTTTGGAAGGTGTGGCAGAGGTAGACCTTACCGGGCAGGAAGAGAGTGAAATCATTATTGAAACCGACGTTTACCGTTTGGAATCGCAGAACCTTTCGATGGATGAACTGGCTTCCCGTATTCAAAACTTTAACCGAAACGTTTCCGGTGGTCGTATCAGCGACATGGGCGTGCAGTACATTGTAAAAGGTGTTTCGATGCTGCAAACCGTAGAAGATTTTGAAAACCTGATTGTTGGCTATAAAGCTGTTAGAACAGAAACTTCTTCTGCCACCAACGGACCGGCTATTGAAATGGCCCCTATTTATTTGAAAGATGTAGCTTTTGTAAAAACAGGGAATAAAGACCCTGAAAACATCGTTCATATTAATGGCGAACGCTGTATTGGACTTTCAATTTACAAGGAAACCAAATACAACACTGTAAATGCAGTGGAACAAATTGATGAAGCACTGGTTGACATTGAAAAAGCGTTACCGGGTTATAAACTAACAAAAGTAACCAACCAGGGCCGTTTTATTAGCAGTGCCATCGACGAAGTGGAAGAAACCGCTCTGATCGGTATTTTGCTTGCCGTATTTATTCTGTTTCTCTTCCTTCGCAGGTTTGGAACTACATTGATCGTTAGTATCGCGATTCCAATCTCAATCATTGCCACCTTTAACCTGATGTATTTCAATCACCTTACCATAAATATTATGACTTTAGGTGGTCTGGCCCTGGGTGCCGGTATGTTGGTTGACAATGCAATTGTGGTTCTCGAGAATATTTTCCGAAACCATGAGAACGGAATGAGCGTGCGCGAGGCTGCAATCACCGGGACATCGCAGGTTGGAGGAGCTATCACTGCTTCAACACTTACAACTATTATTGTTTTTCTTCCGATTGTTTACCTGCACGGTGCTTCCGGAGAATTATTCAAAGACCAGGCATGGACGGTTGCCTTTTCACTGCTTTCTTCTCTGGTTGTTGCCATCTTCCTTATTCCAATGATGTACGAGCGCTTTTACCGGAACAAAAAAGCTCCTGTAAAAGCAAAATCCATTAAAATGGGTGGTTACGGACGTTTTCTGGACAAAGTGTTAAAAGCAAAATGGATGGTTATTTTAGTGACCACCGTTGCAATTGCCGGATCACTTTTTCTTATTCCCTCGATTGGTACCGAATTCATGCCCAAAAGCGAAACGCACGAACTGACCATTGATCTGAAACTGCAGGAAGGAACTAAACTAAGCCGAACCGAAGCAACAGTAAGAAACCTGGAAGAAATTTTAATGGAATACCTGGGAGAGAATCTGGAAACTATTTATTCTCAGGCCGGACCATCAACCGGTATTTCGGGTGATGCTACGGCGGTTTTCCAGGGAGAAAATACCGCAGAAATCAAAGTAATTCTGAAAAACGATACAAAAATCAATACTCAAAGCATTATCAAGACCCTGGATAATCTGACAGAAAACATTGAAGGACTGGAACTCAGCTTCTCACAAGATGAAAGTGCACTTCAGTCGATCCTTGGAACTGATGAAGCTCCGGTGGTGGTTGAGGTTCGTGGTGAAGATCTGGAGGAAATAGAAAATATTACTCAGCAGGTAAAAGAAAGAATGCTCCAGATGAACGGGCTTTTCAACATCAAAACTTCGATTGAAGACGGAGCCCCGGAGGTTGAAATCCATGTAGATCGGGTTCGTGCCGGAATGTATAATATCGATATCAATACAGTTATTTCACAAATTGAAGAACAGCTGGAAGGAATGAATGCCGGACAACTCGACCGAAACGGGGAAATGGAAGACATTACTATTAAAGTTCCCGAGAAAAGTCTGGATGACATCAACTCTTTGTTAATCACGTCTGGCGATCAGGTTTTCCGTTTAGATGAAATTGCGGATATTTCCTTCGGTGTCGCTCCTAAAGAAATTTTCAGGCGGAACCAGAACAGGATAGGTAAAGTTACTGCACAGCTCGAAACAGGAATTGCCCTTGATCATGTGGCTAATGAAATTCGCCAGTCAACGGCCAGTATTGATCTGTTGCCCGACTACCGGATTATGGTTACAGGGGAAGAAGAAAAACGTCAGGAATCATTGCAAAACCTGACTTTCGCCTTGCTGCTTTCCATCGTTTTAGTTTATATGGTGCTGGCATCACAATTTGAATCACTAATTCATCCGTTTACCATTCTGCTTACCATTCCGCTGGCTGTTGTTGGAACCATCCTGATATTCTTTATACTGGGAAGGACATTCAACATTATGGCAATTATTGGTGTGATTATGCTGGTAGGTATTGCAGTGAACGACTCGATTATCCTGGTCGATCGGATAAATCAACTAATTCGTGAAGGAGTGAGTCGAAGAGAAGCTATTTTACAAGCCGGACAACAACGAATCCGCCCGATTCTGATGACCAGCTTAACAACCATTCTGGCTTTGTTACCGCTTACAATTGGGTTTGGAGAAAGTGCATCCCTTCGGTCGCCAATGGCATTAGCTGTTGTTGGTGGTTTGGTAACATCCACGCTGCTCACATTGATTGTGATACCTTGTGTGTACGATGTACTCGACCGCTTAAAAGGAGTGTTTGTGAAGGAACGGAAACCTGAACAGGAAGTTCTTAACTAACAGATGAATGGAAGAAAAAATAGAGAAATGAAAGTAAAATTCTTTCTCATTCTTCCGCCAAATTATTAAGAAATGAAATTCATAATAGAAAGAAAAATATTCATCAGCATGCTGTTTATAGGTTTAACCCTGCTGGGTTATATCTCCTACAAACAGTTGCCGGTGGAATTAATGCCCAATGCCGAACTGCCAATGCTGTTCGTTCAGATCCAATCGCGTCAGGAAGTGGATCCGGCTTACATGGAGAACCAGGCAGTTATTCCAATCGAGGGTGCGATCGGGACCATGGAAGGCATTGAGAGCATGGAATCGTTCATAAACAACACTTCAGCATCTATTCAGGTTAATTTCAAGCAGAACGTCAACTTCAAATATACTTTCCTGAAACTCCAGGAAAAAATTGACCTGGTTACTGCCGACCTCGATGAGAATTTCGTAGTGATGGTAAACCGTGTTGACCTGGATCAGCTCACCAACCAGTTTATGGAGTTGCAGATCAGGGGAAGCGGAGGCGTGAACCGAATACGAAACATCGTTGACCAGGAAATAACGGCCAACATGGAAAACATTGACGGAGTAGCCTCTGTAACCGTGTACGGTGGTCAGGAACGGTCAATTGAAGTTACCTATGACAAAGCAGCCTGCGAGGCATACGGAATTACACCGGCACAAATCAGAACCGCCATTACAAGTAATTCGCGTAATCGAACTTTTGCCGGTTACCTGCACGATGCCAACAAACAATATTTTGTTCAGGTTACTGCGGAATACGAGAATATTTCGGACATCGAGAACATTGTAGTTGCCGAAGGGCCCATTTTCCTTCACGATGTTGCCGATGTATACTTCGGGGTTAGTGAAGTTACATCGATCAGCCGAATAAATGGATTGGATGCCGTTTCGATGTTGCTGGTTAGTGATTCACAAGCCAATCTGATCGATTTGTCGCACAGGGTGCAGGAACAGATTGAGAAACTGAATCAGAAACTGGCCTCAAAAGATGTGGAAATTGTGGTGCAGACCAACACCGCAGAAACCATGGAAGATAATATCGACCAGATAATGAACCTTGCTATGGTGGGTGGTTTACTGGCCATATTCGTTTTGTGGATGTTCCTGAAAAATATGCGCATTGTATCTTTTATCGCGCTTGCTATACCAATTTCTGTCTTTACTGCTTTCAACCTGTTTTATGCATTCAATATTTCGTTGAATAGTTTAACCCTGGTAGGACTGGTACTTGCAATCGGGATGCTGCTCGATAACAGTGTGGTAGTGCTCGAAAATATTTATCGCTTATCGGGGAATCGAATGAGTCCGGAGGTAGCTGTTACGCAGGGAACAAAAGAAGTATGGCGCTCGATTCTGGCGGCGACTTTAACAACGGTTACTGTTTTCCTCCCTTTTGTCTTTTCCACTGATTACATGATTAAATTGTTGGGAAATCATGTGGGGGTTTCCATCATTTCAACCCTGATGGTTTCTCTGCTAGTGGCACTTTTACTCATTCCGATGGGAGCACACCTACTGCTTCGCGGAAAAAGGAGTCACAATATTTTCTACGAAAAAGTAACTACGAATAACCGAATCATTCAGATCTACATACTCCTTCTAAAAGCGAGTATGCGAACTCCTGGTAAAACAATTATCGGAGCACTTGTAATCTTTTTTGTTACTGTTTTTATCGTACTGGCCGTTAGTGTAAACAACCTGAGCCAGGTAGAAGAAGAGCAGTTTTCGATTTATGTGACCATGCCCACCGGTTCGACACTTGATGCCACCGACAAGGTTGTAGCAGAAGTGGAAAGTCGGTTAGAAGATATTGCTGAAAAGAAGGACTTGATTTCACATATCGAACAGGAAGAAGCCATTCTTACCTTCATTTGTAAAGATGATTACAAAGACATCGACGATCGTACCATAGCTGAAATTCAAAAAGATGTGGAAGACCGTGTTTCCAATATTTCGCAGGCTGAAGTTAGTTTGGAAGCACCAACATCGAGTGCCAGCTTCCGTGGTGGCGGTGGTGGCGGAGGACGTTCAGGAACACAAGGATTTGCCCAGTTTATGGGTATCGGAAGTAATTCAGAACGCATTGTAATTAAAGGTGAGAACTTTGATATTATGAAAGGAGTTGCCGAAGACTTGCTTTATTATATCGAAGACCTGGAATCGATTCGCCGCGCAAGTATCAGCGTCTCCAACAACAGGCCGGAGATCCATATGTATTTCAATCAGTTGTTGCTGACTGAGTACGGCGTAACACTAAACAACATTACTTCAGAGTTAGCCACTTTTACACGTGAATTTACCGCTGGTGTGAATTTTAAACAAGGTACTGAAGAGTATGAAATTGTAGTGAAGGAAAAACTTCCACCCGGTGTGGATGAAGGGGATGCTTCGGAAAGAGGTATTGAAGATCTTCGGGTTCTCCCGGTTAGCAATGCCGCCGGTGCAACCTATGAATTGCAGGAGTTAGCCGACCTGGTTTATGCCAATGGGATGGCTAGTATTACTCGTGTAAACCAGGAAAAACAGATAGAACTTAACTATAGTTTTGTAGATGAAGCCCAGGACTCGAAAGACCTTTTGGAAGCTTACCGTTTGGAAATCGACGATATTATCGGATCTTATAAACTTCCTTCGGGAGTTGCTGTTGAAGTCATTCACGAAGAGGACCAGTATTCAGAATTTAAGTTTTTGATTGCTGCTGCATTCATCCTCATTTTAATGATCCTGGCGTCCGTTTTCGAATCTGTTTCCACTCCTTTTGTGCTGATGTTTTCGATTCCGCTTGCCGCCATTGGTTCCTTCCTTGCCTTGATCTTTACAGGAAACAGCCTGTTTAATGCCAACACTTTAATGGGCTTTATTATCCTGATTGGTGTTGTGGTTAACAACGGAATTATTTTAATCGACTATACCAACATACTTCGAAAACGTGGCTACCGCAAATCACGCGCTTTAATGGCTGCAGGGTTGTCTCGTGTACGTCCGATTTTGATTACTGCAATTACCACAATCGTTGCCTTGTTCCCGCTTGCAATGGGACAGGCTGAATATGTAGGAGCAATTGGTGCCCCGTTTGCAATCACCGTTATCGGCGGGTTGGCTTTAAGTACCTTATTAACTTTAATATTCATTCCGACTTTGTATGCCGGCCTTGAAAATTCTTTGAACTGGATTAAGTCGTTGCATTGGGGATTAAAAGTTGGTATGATGGTGGTTTACATCGTCGGTTCAATCTATATCTATTTCGAAGTAGATCAGTTTATCTGGCAATTGCTTGATTTCATGTTGCTCATTATTTTGGTTCCGGGTATTATTGCCTTTGTAAAAACCAGTTTGCGGCAGGCCAGTGAGAAAGTGATTAACGAAAATGATTCAATTGTTATTAAAGTTCGTAAACTGGTAAAAATTTACGACCGCGACTCGCGTTTTGTTCGTGAATGGAAATCCGGTATCAAAATCCGCGAACGTGCAGGCTTGACCAAAGATTACAAACACTGGCGCGATTTCAATGATTTACTATGGCAATTACCCTTGTTTGGATTCCTGGTTTACTTTGTGTTTATATATATGGAAAGTAACCTTTGGATGTGGATTCTGTCGCATGGAATATTTTTCTTCTTATTTATGTTACGTGTTCCGCTCAACCAGGTACTTATCAATCGTAACGAAGCAACCGGAAAAAATATTTATCTGAAATTAAATCGCTGGATTTACAATATACTCTACTGGTTTGTACCATTGTTGTTCCTCTTTATTTTCTTTAAAAAATGGGACAACCTGGGAATGGTAATTTTTATTGGAATTATCTGGATACTACTACTGGTTATTTACAGCTCAGCTGAATATATCCAGAGGAAAAACCTGAATATTGCACGTATAGAAGGTCGGTTGAGTAATCTGCGTCGTGGTTATTTTAATATAGTTCGCCAAATCCCGATTGTTGGAAAACGAAAAAAACCATTCCGCGCATTGAATGGAGTTTCCCTCGAGATCAGAACAGGAATGTTTGGATTACTTGGTCCGAACGGCGCCGGGAAATCAACCATGATGAGAATTATCACGGGTATCCTGGAACAGAGCTATGGTAAAATCTGGATCAATGGATTGGATACCCAGAAATACAGGGAAGAATTACAGGGTTTAATTGGATATCTTCCACAGGCTTTCGGAACTTACGAAAACATGTCGGCCTGGGAATTCCTCGATTATCAGGCAATACTGAAAGGAATTAAAGACACTAATATTAGAAATGAACGTTTGGAATATGTACTGAAAAATGTACACATGTATGAACGAAGAAACGATAAGATTGGTTCTTTTTCCGGGGGTATGAAACAACGAATCGGAATTGCCCAGATCCTGCTAAACCTGCCTCGTATCCTGGTTGTGGATGAGCCAACTGCCGGTCTCGACCCGCGCGAACGTATCCGTTTCCGTAACTTGCTGGTAGAGTTAAGCCGCGAACGCATCGTTATTTTCTCGACTCATATTATCGAAGATATTTCGAGTTCGTGTAACCAGGTGGCTGTTATCAACCGGGGTAACCTGAAATATTTTGGAACACCAAGTGATATGGTAAATATGGGGAACAAGTTTGTTTGGCAGTTCTCGGTTCCCGCAAAAGAATTCGACAACATGGCTAACAAACAACTTATCGTGCATCACATGCGCGAAGGAGATAATATCAGGGTACGTTGTCTGGCAAAAGAAAAACCAGCACCTGATGCGATAAATGTTTCTCCCCACCTTGAAGATGCTTATTTGTGCTTACTAAAAGACTTTGTGTAAAATGGCTTCAAAAATCGACATAAAAAACAATCTCTTCATTCTGATCAAAATGATCAGGTATAATCTGAAGATCATCTTTGCAAACCGTTTTATCTGGTTCCTGGTGGCGTCACTGGGGTTTTTCCTCTTCTTTGCAATACAGGTAGTTTTGAACAATAACAGCATGGGAGAAGATGTAGTTTACACCTTGCTTATATTCCCGGGCATTCTGCTGATATTTTATCCGTCTGTTTTTGGAATTCAAAACGACGATGATTCAAGAATGCTGGAGATTCTGTTTGGAATACCAAACTACCGTTATAAAGTTTGGCTGGTCAGGCTGATAATGATCTATGTTTTGGTCTATCTAATGATCCTGGCATTCTCCGAATTGGCATCGATACTACTTTATAAAGTCAACATTTTCGAAATGTCTTACCAGCTAATGTACCCAATCGTTTTCCTTGGATCTATGGCATTTATGTTCTCTACTTTGATAAAAAACGGAAACGGAACAGCTGTAGCCATGGTACTTATTGGTGTAGCTCTCCTGATTTTGCAGGATGTTATTGAAAATACCCAGTGGAATCCATTCCTGAATCCTTTCTCTATTCCGGATAACCTGAATGAAGTAATCTGGGCAGGAACAATCAATAAAAACAGGATTTTCCTTGGAATCGGGATGTTGGTATTTGTATTGTACGGATTATTCAATCTCCAGAAAAGGGAGAAATTTGTATAGAAGATCAGTCGAAAAAACTGCAGATGCCTCCGCTTTTTTAGTGGGGGCATTATTGTATAAAAAGATTTGATTAACCTGAATCATTTATTTTCTCCAGCCTTCAGAATAATAAATTCTACTCTTTGTATCTTCTTCCTTTTTAAGCAAATCTTAAGAATTCACTAATCTGTCTTAAATGGTTGCCGTCATAGATTTGTACAAAAATTAAAATTATGATTTCAGCAACACATTTTCACGCCATGATTATCCATTTCCCGATTGCCTTGTTAATGGCCGGATTTTTTTCAGAATTACTTGGATTGATCACAAAAAAAGAATTTTTTAAAAATGTCGCTGTTTTTATGCTGTTGTTAGGAGCACTCGGTGCAATTGCAGCCTATGTAAGCGGAAATATGGCCGGAGACGGAATTGATGAGGGCCCGCTTAAACAACCGCTTGAAAGACATGAACTGGCAGCTACCGTTACAATTTGGCTGGCAGCCGTAACTGCATTGTTTCGTGTCGTAACGTTTTATCTTAAATACAGCCGAAGTTGGGTAAGCTGGGTATTTATTGTTCTATTTGCCGCACTGACCGGTTCTGTTGCCACTACCGGATACTATGGTGGCCAACTGGTGTATAAACATGCAGCCGGAGTAGAATTGGCGCTACCTGATTTTGGAGATTTCACAGATGAAAATTAATCGTTTTATCTATCTTTGAATAAACCACTTATCTGGGAAAAATCATGCGTATTCTGATTGTAGAAGACGAATTATCCATCGCTAATTTCGTCCGCGACGGACTGGTTGAAGAAGGTTATGCTGTTGATATGGCTGATAACGGGAAAAAAGGTTTGCAACTTGCTCTTGATTACATTGAAGAGTATGATGTTATCCTGCTCGACTGGATGTTACCCGGACTCAGCGGAATAGAAATTTGCCGAAACATCAGAAAACAGAACAAGCATGTTCCGGTTATTTTCCTTACCGCAAAAGATACGGTTGACGATGTGGTTTTTGGCCTCGAAACCGGAGCCGACGATTACATTCGCAAACCGTTTTCCTTTGAAGAATTGCTGGCAAGAATTCGTGTTCATACACGCAAACATGAAACACAGCCTGTGCTGTTCTCTGCCAGTGGAATTGAAATGAATATCGACAAACATACCGTAAGTAAAAACGGGCAAAACATTGACCTTACACAAAAGGAATTCTCCCTGCTTGAACATTTTCTGCGCAATAAAGGAAAGGTTTGCCGAAGAGTTGGTATCATTGAAAAAGTGTGGGATATTCACTTTGATTACGATACATCGGTAATTGATGTATATATAAATGCGCTTCGGAAAAAACTAGATGACCCGGGAAAAACCTCTGTAATTACAACCGTGCGTGGCGTGGGTTATAAAATTGAAGACGAAGAATGATATTAATTTTTAAAAACCGGATTGCTTTATTTAATACCCTCGCTGTGGCTTTTACCACAATTCTGGTTTTTGGCGCCATTTATTTTGTTGTTTACAACACGGCATACTCGCATCTCGACGATGATATTCTTGCGGAAAAAGAAGAAGTGATCAACAACTTATTCTGGTCACAGGATTCAATCATCATCAATAAAATGCCCGAATGGGAAGAAGCAGAACACAGCCAGGTTGAGGTAAATCCTACTTTTTTACAGATAAATGACAAACAAGGAAAAGTCATATTTCGTTCTGTTAATCTACCAGGAAATCAGTTGCTGGAACATAACCCCGACAGCAGCAAAACTTTCTACAACGGTGTAATCGATAATCAACTGATTCGCCTTGGCCAATTTCTGATTAATAATGAAAATGATAAAAATATCGGAAAACTTACTATTGCAGTTTCCCGTGAAGAATCGCATAATGTTCTAAATAATTTGCTTTGGGTTCTGTTCATTTCTTTCCCCATTGTTTTATTGGCGCAATATTTTGCATCTTCCCTGGCTGCTTCGCGGGCGATAAAACCGGTGCACCAGCTAATCAGCTCTGCTTCAGAAATTGATGATTCCAACATTGGAACCCGTTTAAAAATGCCACCTCATAAAGATGAACTTTATGAACTTACCCAAACCATTAACGATCTGCTCGAACGGATAGAAAAAAGTATGCTGCAACAAAAGCAGTTTACCAGTGATGCCTCACACGAAATACGAACCCCGCTGTCGGCTATCCGTGGAACGTTGGAAGTACTGATCCGAAGAGAACGAACCCCGGAAGTGTATGAAGAGAAAATATCGGGGATTATAGAAATGGTCGATCGTTTGGATATTTTACTTGAACAATTACTGCAACTGGCGCGTATCGATACCGGAAAAACAAATGCCCGTAAAGAATCCATTCAGCTTCAACCTGTTGTATCGAATGTTCTTCAAAAGTGGGAAAAACAGGCATCTGCCAGAAATATCTCAATTTATACGAAGCTCCCTGAAGAAACCATCGTTCATGCCGATAAATTCTTTCTTGAAGTAATGATTGGGAACCTGGTAAGTAATGCCATTAAATATGGAAAAGAAAACGGTCGTATTTTAATTGGCTGGGATAACCATTCGCAAACCTTATCGATTGAAGACAACGGAATCGGAATTTCAGCAGAGCACCTGCCACATATTTTTAACCGCTTCTACCGGGCTGATGAGTCCAGAAGTTCT
>DAOPJR010000007.1:61936-64944 GCA_035399765.1 Draconibacterium sp.
CATCCTGAATTTTATTAAGGAGATTTTAAGAATCGCTTAAGGAAGTTTGAAACAGACTGAGTGCATTTTTGCATCGTAAAACAAATTTAAAAACAATTGAAAAATGAAAAAAACAGTTATCATTCCAATTTTTGCAGTCATTGTATCTGCTATTTCTTTACAATCATTTACCACTAAAAATGTTGCTTCAGAACCAAGTGCCAAGTCGGTAAACTATGAAAATATGAAAACGGCTTTTGAAGGCGAAACAACCGCAAGTGCCAAATATGCTGCATACAGTAAAAAAGCTGAAGAAGAAGGATACCACGAAATTGCATTGCTTTTTAAAGCCGCATCCACTTCAGAGAAGATTCATGCCAACAACCACAAAGCAGTATTGCTTGAAGGAAGCCAGGAAGTTCCCGTGATAACACCGGAGTACACTGTAAAATCTACCAAAGAAAATCTGAAAGACGCTATTGCCGGAGAAACTTACGAGATTACTACCATGTATCCTGATTTTATTAAAAATGCCAACGCAGCCGGAAATCAGTTTTCACTGATGAGCCTGAATTACGCATACAAAACCGAACAAAAACACAAACCTTTGTATGAGAAAGCGTTGGCAGCCCTCGAAAGTAACACTGTTAAATCGTTACCAACTGTTTTCTATGTTTGCCCGACTTGTGGAAACACTTACGATACTAAAGCGCCAAGCCGTTGCGGAATCTCAATGACCAGCTCTGAAAAATTTATTAAAATAAGTTCACTCGATTAATCGTATTAAAAGTTTAGTATGAAAGATCCCGGTAACCCCGGGATTTTTTTTTGAATTCTCCTTGAGGTTTTTCCTTCCAGATTAAAACCTCAGGAGAATATTAAAAGCTACACATTATTTGTAATCAAACGCCTGTTTAACCTGATTCTGAACCTTTTCCAAAGTTTGAAACTTTGGAAAAGTTCTCTAAATTTGCGCCTCTAATAAAAATCTGATGGAAAGAAGAGAAGTTGAAATAATGGCGCCGGTTGGCTCTTACGAATCACTAATGGCAGCCATACAAGGAGGAGCCGGGTCAATTTATTTTGGGGTTGAAAACCTGAATATGCGTTCGCGCTCGTCCAACAATTTCAACCTCGACGACCTAAGAAAAATAGTTCAAATCGCCACCGAAAACCGGGTAAAAACTTACCTGACCATGAACGTGGAAATTTTTGATGGCGAACTCGATAAAATGCACAGTGTACTTGAAGCTGCCAAAGAAGCCGGAGTGAACGCTGTAATTGCCGCTGATATTTCGGTTATTCAGTACGCCCGATCCATCAATCTTGAGGTACACATTTCAACCCAGGTAAATATTACCAATATCGAAGCCGTAAAGTTCTATTCAAACTTTGCAGATGTGGTAGTACTCGCCCGCGAAATGAACCTGGGCCGGGTTTGGGAAATCAGCAACCAGATTAAAGAACTGGATGTTCGCGGACCGAATGGAGAATTGGTTAAAATTGAAATGTTTGCGCATGGTGCTTTGTGTATGGCCATTAGCGGAAAATGCTACCTGAGCCTGCACGAAATGAATTCATCGGCCAACCGCGGAGCTTGTCTGCAAACCTGTCGCAGGGCTTACACCGTAACTGATAAAGAAACCGGCGCTGAACTGGAAATCGACAACGAGTACATCATGTCGCCCAAAGATTTGAAGACCATTCATTTTTTGAATAAAATTCTGGATGCAGGTGTTTCCGTTCTTAAAATTGAAGGTCGTGCACGGTCGGCGGAATATGTAAAAACGGTGGTGCAATGTTACCGTGAAGCGGTGGAGGCCTATTTCGACGAATCATTTACAGAAGATAAAATTGCTGACTGGGATGCCCGATTGTCTACCGTTTTCAACCGTGGATTTTGGGATGGTTATTACCTGGGGCAGCGGTTGGGTGAATGGAGCCATAATTACGGTTCGCGGGCTACCAAAAGAAAATTATATATCGGGAAAGTCAGTAACTATTTCAAAAAAATAGGAATTGCCGAATTAAAACTCGAAACCAACAACCTGAAAGTAGGCGACGAAATAATTATTACGGGCCCAACTACGGGAGTTTTTCAAGGCAAAGTAGAAGAAATCCGCTTTGAATTGCAACCTGTGGAGGAAGGATTAAAAGGACAGCGAATTTCTGTTCCGATTGAGACTATAGTGCGTCGTGCTGATAAACTTTTTAAGCTGATTGATGCCAGTGAAGTAAAAGAACGAAGGTAGGATTTACCCGAACAACTTTTCTATTTAAGAAAATCGCCTTAAATTGAGCTGTGATATTTAAACTATGGCTCGTATTAAGATTGTTATTGTTGCATTACCTCTAATTCTTTTTTCCCTATTTACAAATGCGCAGGTAATCGGGTTCAGGCTGGCAGCTAATTCCGGCGTTTTGCTTTCTGAATTCGGGCCATCTGATGTTCCTCATCCAAGTACATTCGTATTAACTCCGGCACAAAGTACAGATCATTTCAGCCCACAGCCTGCGGTTGGTGTAGAAGGCGAAATTCTTTTTCAAATTTCGCCCAGTTCATTTTTTGGAATAGAAATAGATTACACTCATTTAAAAGGAGTGAATAATGAGCCTCCTTATTATAACTATTTCTTAACTACTTATTTTCATGAATTTCAGGATGATTTCTACAATGCCCCGGTAAAATATAACACACAATTGCTGAACCTGGCAGTAAATTACAAATACTTCTTTTTCAAAGAACAGGTTTTACATCCTTTTGTAAAGCTTACCGGAGTAGTAGCTTTTGTAGGAACAGATTTAACTTACAAAGATTTACCTGACAATCCAATCACCTCTAACATTTTGTATTCACGCGGCACTTCCAACAGCGACCAGAAGAAATGGCCGGTGTTTCACTTGGGTGGTGGTGTTGGTTTTAGTTACGATCTGAACGACAGGCTGGCATTCCAGGTTGATGGAACAGCTACTGTTGTTAATTCAGGAATAGTAAACGGTGTTCCTAATTTCACTTATATTGAGGAAGA
>DAOPJR010000008.1:0-19401 GCA_035399765.1 Draconibacterium sp.
AGCCTGAGATAGATATCGACAAAGAAGAATATTATTATCCATGGGAACTAAGTAACCCGAAAGATCATATGGTGAGCCTTCGTTATGCTGGATTGCTTTACGGAAATCTGGAAGGCAGTATATGTGTAAGCCGTGGTATTTATGATGCCAACGATGTAATTAAAATGGTTCTGGCAGGCGCTGATGTAGTTCAAATGGTAAGTACCATTTATCGCAATTCGCCATCTGTCGTTTCAGATATTTTGATGGATATCAACACCTGGATGGATAAAAAAGGATATAAAACCCTGGCTGATTTCAGGGGAAAACTTTCACGTAAAAACATGAAAGATCCATTTACCTATCAGCGGGCACAATATGTAGATATTTTGATGCGCTCGGATAGCATCTTTAAGAAATATCCGATGGTGTAGTAAAAACATTTATAATTTTAGAAGAAGCAGTATCCAGTTAGGGTGCTGCTTTTTTTATTAAGTTGGTTCGCATATTAAACAATAAAATATAATGAATATTAACTTCTGAATTCAATATTTTAAACCTTAATAATATGGCTATCCATGGCAAGGCAGGTATCTGTTTATACTTCCTAAGTTTACATTTTCTTATCTTTTATTCATTAACAGAAATAACGAAAGAGTGGAGTAAGGTTGAGATGCAATTTAGGCCACAGAGCCTGTCAACAAAGATTATTCCCACTCTTTTACTACAGAAACACGATCAGTTCTCTGGGCTGTTAAGCCTGCTTTTAAGCTCAGTTCTTTGTTAGGGAAGATAAAAAAATATAAAACCACATTTGAATAACAATTAACAGTTTTTGAGATCGAATTTCAGAAGACTGTTGAAGAAGACAATTGATTGTGACTTTAACATAACATTGTTAAAAGATTTTAGAATCAAACAAAAGTATTTATTTGTTAAATATTAATTTTGGAGGTCAAAAAACATTCGTTATTAAAGCTATTTCACTAATCAATTAAATCAAGGGTCATGCAAAATTTTACCCTCTCAAAATTATTATTATTCCTATTTATGGGAATGGTATCTTCTGTACTATACGGACAAGTTACAACCTTCGTATATACAGGGAGTCAGCAAACTTATACCGCTGAATTTAGTGGTGACTATCAACTGGAGGTTTGGGGTGCTCAAGGTGGCGCTGCAAGCCCGTATGCCGGAGGCAAAGGAGGATACTCCAGTGGTATTGTCCATCTTACAGCCGGCCAAACAATTTATATATATGTTGGGCAAAGCGGTCGTGGCCCCAGTCAGGGGACTGCATGGAACGGCGGCGGTGCCGGAATCTGCTGCGGAGCAGGCGGCGGCGGAGCAACTGATATCAGAATTGGAGGAACAGACTTAGTTGATCGCATTATTGTTGCTGGCGGCGGCGGCGGCGGATCAAATGATACTCCACAGGGTAATGGTGGTGATGGCGGCGGTCTTGCAGGACTTTCGGGAACTGTCGGACTTCCCGGAACACAAAGTTCGGGTTATCAATTAGGTGTTGGAGAATCAAATTCATTTGATGCCGCTGGTGGCGGTGGCGGTTATTGGGGTGGATATGATGGAGGAGATGGAACTGGTGGCTCCGGTGGCGGAGGTTCTGGTTATATTGGAGAGCTTAATAGTGGTGAAACAATTGCAGGGAATGCAATCATGCCTGATCCAGATGGTGGAACTATGACCGGTAATACAGGTGACGGAGTGGCTGTAGTTACACGTTTATGTGATGTGCCTGAATTAACCGTTACTCCTTCTGATACTGTATGTTTAGGGACAATGGTTACTATAACTGCGACATCAGTGAATGAAGGAACTTATACCTGGAATAATGGTATTACCAATGGAGTTCCGTTTTTCCTAACAGAAACTACTACTTATACCGCTTTGAGTTCCGATGAGGATGATTGTGAGGCTGTAGTGACAATCACGGTTGGAGATTTTACCAATCCTACGCCCATTGCACACAATACCACCTTATACCTTGATGCTAATGGTATTGCTACATTAACAGCCGCCGCAGTTGACGATGGATCTTATGATAATTGCGGTATAGATACGATGTATCTTTCTCAGGATACATTCGGTTGTGAAGATGTTGGTGACCTGGATGTTACGCTAACTGTTACAGATATTCAAGGTAATGTAGATAGTGCAATTGTGACTGTAACAGTGCTCGATACAATTTCTCCGGTAATAGTCTGTCAGGATGCAACAATAGCGCTTGACGAGACAGGCTATGCAAAGCTTAGTAGCGGTAGTAAAGGGAAAAAGGTGTTATTGCTTTGGGATACTAATAATTCAAGTACACAAAGTTTAAAAACTAAGATTGAGGAAGCTGGATATGAAGTGACCATGCCCACTGTTCCGGAATATCAATGGAACAATACAAATCCGCCATTGGATGATTTTGATGCTGTAATTCATTTAGACGGTACAACTTATTTAAATGCAATGTCATCCGATGCCCAGTTGGCATTGGTAGATTTTGTTTAAAATCAGGGAGGTGTTTTCATTCATACCGAATGGGATATTTACGAAGCGGATGAATTTCCAATTCAAACGCAAATGGATGATATTGTTATCCTACAGCGTTATTTGGGCGATACTGAGGATCTAACCTATACTGTGGTTGCCGGACAGGAATCGCATCCTGTTTTAGATGGAATACCAGCATCTTTTGTTATTCCTAATGTTGGATTCAGCTCTTCAAACTTACGTTTCTATTCAGAAGATCCGGCAGTAATGTTAATGACGGACCAATATGGTACTGCTGCTGTCGCTGTTCGCGAGTTTGGCTCGGGCAAGGTAGTAGGTTTTAATCATGCAGGAAATTATACCGATCCAGGTGCACTGGTGGATATAAATGTTCAGCAACTATTTGTAAACGCGCTTAACTGGGGAACAAATGTAAGTTCAAGTTTACTTTCTAGTATGTCAGATAATTGTGATATTGCTTATATTAGCCTTAGCCAGTTAGAATTTGGATTTGATGATTTGGGTAAAAACACAGTTGAAGTATCTGTAACTGATATTCATGGTAATGTAAGTACATGTTCATCAATCGTAACGGTAATAGATACAACACCTCCAACAGCTTTGTGTTCAAACTTTTATATTGCCGATATCGGTGCTGTTGGTGGCTCCATCACTATCAATCGGGATGCAATTGATAATGGTTCGTACGATAATGGGGAGATTGTTTCGTACAGCCTCAGCCAAACTACTTTTACCTGCAACGATTTAGGAGATAATATAGTTATATTAACTGTTGCAGATGGATCAAATAATGTTTCTACTTGTCATGCAGTTGTTACCCTAGATGATCCTAATGCACCTGTTTTCGATGCAGTGGGAGATGTTAGTATTGAACTGGGTGCAGAAGAATGTGAGACAGGAATTACTTACCCGGCGATTGTTGCCAGTGACGGTTGCGATGTTACCCTTACTCTTTTGGAAGGACTGGGACCAGATGGTTCCTTCCCGGTTGGAACAACGACAGAGAAATGGGAAGCCAAAGATCTTGCGGGGAATGCAGATACGATGAGCTTCAACGTCATCGTAACTTCACAATCTGCACCGTCAATCGATGTCATTGCAGATATTGACGTTGATAGCAACAAAGAATCAGTAGAAGTAGTGTTGAAGGGGATAAGCGATCTAAGTTGTTTAATGGACGGACTTTCAGTAAGTGCCAGTACTAGTGATGAAACAATAATCAGTTCACTGAATGTTGATTATGAAAATATGGCTGGCACGGGTTTGTTAACCGTTGGTCTTGAAAAAGGAGTACTTGGAAGTGCAACGGTAACAGTCAAGGTTGAGAATACCCAGGGAGGTTTTACGGAAGAGAGTTTTGTTATTAGCGTAATGGAAATTAATGATACACCGGTATTAACATATCCTGTCGAAGACCAGACAGTTAATGCTGCCCGGGTATTGAAGATACCATTAAGCCCGGTATCAGGAGAATATTTTACCGATAAGGAAGATCAGGTTCTGACATTGACCGTAGTTGAAGAAGGGAGTAGTGAATTACCGGTGTGGGCCACGCTTTCGGGTGATACCCTGATATGCGAGCCGGTGTTGGCAGATACAGGATGTGTAAATATCATTGTGGAAGCGGCAGATACCGAAGGAGCCACAGCCTCGGATACCTTTACGATTTGTGTTGATGGCTATGTGGTTGGTGTAGGTGATGTAAACATGGAAAGCTTCGAAGTAAATATGTATCCAAACCCGAGTAAAGGTGGTGTTACCATCGATCTGGGTAAAATGAGTAGCGAAGTGGAAATCTGTGTGATGGATATTACCGGGAGAATGATTCTGAATAAAAAGTATGAGGATACGAATAGTATTCAGCTTGATTTGTCAGGTACGGTAAGTGGTACTTATCTGGTTCATATACAACAAGACTCACAAATCCAAACCCGCAAATTAATTCTTAATACGAAATAAGAAGTTGGACATTCTATAAAGAAAGGCTGACAAATTTTGTCAGCCTTTTTCTTTTTTATTGTTAAAAGATTACGCTTCTTCTTCCATTAATTCATGTAATTTCTTTATCTGGTCATGATTTCCAAGCACAAAAAGCTGGTCGTTTCGTGATAGAATTAATTGTGGATCGGGATTAAAAACATAACGCGCGCCGCTGATTTTAATTCCCACAATATTGGCTCCTGTCTTTTCCCGAACCCTCAATTCTCCAATCGATTTACCAACGAAACGTTGCGCCAGTCTTTTACAGGACACTTCTTCCAGGCTAACATCGTTGGTTTTTTGCAAAAGAATGTACTCAATAAATTCCACCACATCGGGCTGGTGAACCAGTTTTGCCATACGTTGTCCGCCAATTCGTTCAGGCATAATCACATTGGTGGCTCCGGCTCTTTTTAGTTTCATTTGGCTCTCAAGTTCAGAGGCACGGCTGATAACAGTTAATCCGGGATTCATACTGCGGGCGGTTAGTACGACAAATACATTATCGGCATCGTTGGGAGTGGTCGCAATCAGTGCGCGGGCACGATGGATTCCAGCTTGCTCAAGTACATCTTCGTGTGTGGCATCGCCTTTTATATACAAAAGCTCCGGTGTCTCACGAATTCGGGAGATGACATTGTCGCGCTTGTCTAAAATAACAAACTCTACTCCGTTTTCTGCAAGTTCCATGGCTGCCTGTTCGCCATTTCTGCCGTAACCAACGATGATTACGTGATCTTTCAGTTTATCAATTTTCTTGTCCACCCTATACGTTTTTATGTAATTTGCCAATTCACCATCAAAAACAAAACGAGCCATGTTCGAGCCAACATATGCTAAACTACCCAAACTGAAAATAATCAGTACAATGGTAAAGATCATGCCGCTGTTGGTTGGTTCATGTCCAACGTGTTTGAATCCCACGGTTGAGATCGTAATAACCGTCATGTATAAACTCTGCAGCACCGTAAGGTGTTCGATAAAGTAGTAACCGGCCGTTCCAAACACAAGAATGGAAAGCAGCAATCCGATTCCAATTTTGATTGTTCGACTCGAAACTTCCTGAAATTTATTGAAATGTTGTCCCGATGAGCTCATATTTTCTGCTTATCACACCGAAGCAACCAGCTTTGCTCCTAATTGGCAATTTAAACATTTTTTTGTTTCGCAGTAGTCGTTTTTTAGCTGAAGTAAGGCTTGTGTTTCAAAAGCCGTTCGGGTATTCACTCCCAATTCATTCCATTTTTTAGTCACAGAATTACTTTCAGCCGGCAACTGCTCCAGCAAATCGAGTGCACGGTTTTTCAAAAAATGCTTGTTTTGCTTTTCTCCGTAAACAAAGAGAAAAGGAATTACTACGTTAATAATCAGAATTTGTATCGAACTGTCACCCATTTCTTTTACCATTTTTTTACCTGTGGTTTTATTGAAATTGTAATGTGTATCCCAATATTCAGAAGCTTTAACATGAAATAAATTTCGAAGATCTTCCAGTTTCTCTGTTTCAACAATTTTCGAGAAGAGTGCTTCCAATTTTTGAATGAGCGCTGCCAGTTGCGAAATGCGAACAGTTGGAAAATTAACTGGTCGTAAACGAAGAAATTTCCACAGGTGGTTTTCGATGGCTTTCAGTTTGTACTTTTTATACAGGAAAGAATATTCTTCCCTGAGGCTTAAAAAATAATCATCGCCAAGCAACTGATCATTTAAAAGCCCGGCATTCCCAAATAGAAGCGCTTCAAGTTGAAAGAGATTGTTCCGATGTTTTCCCAAAATACTGAGAGGCAACGACCGGGCCAGCATTTCAAAAGGAAGCGCATTTACTTTAAATCCGAACATCCTGGCAAGAAACTGGTAGAAGGTTTCATTCCAGTCGTTGTTGTTTTGTTCAAGCCTATCAAGAATTTCCTGGGTTTTACTTTCCAGGCGTTCTATCATCAATCGGTTAAAACCAAGCTGAAGATGGATGGGATCTACTTTGTGAAATTGCTTTTCGCAGGGTATCCAGCTTTTTGAATCCAGCAATTCACGATAATTTCTGGCCAGTTTTTCAGGATAGTGTAACTGAATTACAGGAATTGGATTACCGCTTGTACTGTTCGTTTCCATATCAGCATTTTCTACCACATGTAAAATTACATTGTCGTACGCTTTATCATTTTGGTGCTGATGTTTGTTCCAGTCGGAAGCTTTTTGATGAATTTCAACATTACCGGCCCAGATCGTATCTTCGATTTTTATGCGGGCATTAAAAAAATCAGGGCCTGCATGTGTATTGCGTTTTCCCTGGTGAATAATTTCAATTTTCTCTCCGTTCTCAGTTTTTAACTCTTGTTGATTAAAAAGTCTGTTTTCCCAAATGTAGTGCAGAAATTCTTCAGGCATGTTAAGTGGGGCATTCATATACTTGATTTTTCTTAAAATTAAGGAAAAATCATAAGATTGAAACGACCATGATAATAGATTTGCCACAAACAAGCATAATTAAAATCATGGGAGTTCCATCTAATACCTTTGAAAACTTTTAATATTAATTAGATGAAAAGGATGTTCACTCCTTCATCTTCCGGAAAATATCCCAAAGCACAATGCCTGCACTTACCGAGATATTAAAAGAGTGTTTGGTGCCGAACTGTGGAATCTCGATGCTTCCGTTGCAAAGATTAACTACCGATTGTTTTACTCCTTTCACTTCGTTACCAAAGACCAGTGCTACTTTTTTACCTGTTTCGGGTTGAAAATCGGGGAGCGAAATGCTGTTGTCAACCTGTTCGATGGCGTACACTTTACATCCTTCTTTTTGAAGTTTTGTTACCACATCTTCAGTATGTTCGAAATATTCCCAACTTACCGATTTTTCTGCATCCAGGGCAGTTTTCCGAATTTCATTATTCGGTGGTGTAGCTGTAATTCCGCAGAGATAAATCTTTTCGATAAGTAAAGCATCAGAAGTTCTGAATACAGAACCAATATTATTACAACTGCGGATATTATCCAGAACCACAATAATCGGTGTCTTTTCCGATTCTTTATATTCTTCCACCGACAAGCGGTTAAGTTCTATATTTCGAAGTTTTCGCATTTTTATTAGCTGTGAGCCCCGAGCTATGAGCTTCGAGTATGATTTTAATCGAGATTTTTTACTGAGAACTGCGACTATGTTTTTTCAACTCACCTCTGCTCTTCTGATTGGTTGTGTCATACACCGGGCACCACCTCCGCCACGAGCCAATTCAGAGCCGGCAATCGTAACTACACATTTCTTATAATTGTCGGGAGAAATGGTTCCGGCAATTACATCGTTGGCTTTGAGCACTTCGTAGCCGTTTTTATTTAATTCTTCAATAGTATGCATGTTACGCATGTAACCAATTACTTTTCCGGGTGCAAAAGCGAAAAAGTTGGCGCCACTGTGCCACTGTTCACGTTCCTGTATCCAGGTGTCGCCGGTTCCGCCGCAGTAAATCGGTTTCATATCGATACCCAGTTTTTTCAGAGCCATCGGAATATTTGGATATTCTTCAATCTTATTCATCTTTCCGTTTTCAATTTCAAGATGAATAGTACGGTAACGACTCATACCAAATACCACCGGGGGATACACCATGCATTCATGCGTATTCAGAAAAGTAAAAACCATGTCAAGATGGATAAAGGATTCAGGCGATGCCGGGAGTTCCTGTACGATAATATGATGTTTTTCCTTCTTAATCTTCTTAATATTTTCGATGATAAAATCGATTCCCTGCGTACTGGTTCGAATACCGGTACCAATTACAAAAACATCCTCGCGTGCAATCTGAACATCGCCTCCTTCAATGGTTGAGAGTGAACTTTTTGTAAGTCCGCTCACTGGTTTGGCTGCGTTTAATACCTGTGTTTCAATTTCAGGATGATGACGGTAGATATAATCCATCAGCAGCGATTCGCGCTCGCGCACCGGATTTGCCATTTTCCCAACCAACATATGTTCATTCATTGCCATTCCCGAATCGCGGGTAAAAAACAGGTTGTGTAGCGGCCTTAACCAAAATCTTTCATTGCTCAGGTAGTTGGTAAGATTATTTTTTTCCAAAACAATGCCTTCCACCAATAACCTACTGAGTTCGTCTGCGCGAGTATTTAACAAAGCCTGGCTCATTTCAATCTTTTCGCCGATACAAATCTCATTTAGCAATTGTTGTTTTATCTTTTCTTTTTTTAATATCTCAGTAAGCAGATCTTTAACTTCGAAAACTTTGGTGATTTTATTCAGTACTCCTTTTAATTGCTCAAATTCAGTAGAAGCTACCGAAAGGTTAAGAATGTCGCTGTACAAGGCACGTTCAGCATTTTCAGGTGTCATGTTTTCCACTTCCGGCCCCGGAGTATGAATAATAACTCCTTCCAGTTTTCCTATTTCTGAATGAACACACGTTTTCATCATACGTAATTTTTGATGCTTTTTTGATTTGAACAAGTTCAAAGATATAAACTTTAGATGGGGTATAATGGATAAAACAATTAATCGTTTTACATTTATGTTATTAAAAATATTCGAGTGAGAAGGGGAATTGCCATAGTATTTTTCCTGTTTTTGTGGGGAGTGACAGACGCACAACAGCGTGATTCAGCTGAGGTTAATCTGGGAATGGTGCAAAATGGAGATACCCTCATTTTTAAAAACATCAAAGAAGTGGTGGTATTTCCAACCCGCACTTTTAAGAATAACCGGCAATACCGGCGTTACACCCGTTATATCCTGAAAGTAAAAAAAGTATATCCGCTTGCGGTGGAAGCCCGCAAATTGCTTGATGAATATGAACCCCGTTATTATGCACTGGAAGACCAGAAAGACCGTAGAAAACTTATGAAAGAGCTGGAAAGGAAGTTATTGGATGAGCACAAGGAAGAATTAAAAAAGTGGTCGATTTCTGACGGACGTATTTTACTGAAACTGATCAACCGCGAGACAGAAAGAACACCTTATTCACTAATTAAGGATTTTAGAGGAGGATTTAGTGCCACATTTTGGCAGGGAATTGCAAAGCTTTTTAAAAACGATTTAAAAGACGATTACGACCCGAAAGGCGATGATAAAATGCTGGAAGAGATTGTGACACTAATTGAATTGGGCTACCTGTGATGAAAGATAAAATACGAACTTTTATTGCTATTAAAATTGAACCTGAACAAAAGCTGGTTAATCAGTTACTTGAATTCAAGAAACATTTTAAAGATGAACGGATTAATTGGGTACAGGAAGATAATCTTCACCTTACCCTGCGTTTTCTGGGTGAAACTTCACGCGAACAAGTGCTTGCTCTTCATACAAAATTTGAACAGCTTTCAAATCAGATTAGGAGTTTTGAATTTAAGATTTTGGGAACCGGCACTTTTGGGAGCAAAGGCAATCCACATGTACTTTTTGTAAATATTCAATTCACCGAAGAGATGGAAAAGCTTGCAAAAGAAATTGAGAAAGTTGTGGTTTCGGTTGGTTTTCATAAAGAATTGAAACCTTTCAGACCTCACCTGACTTTGGGTAGAATTAAATATTTGAATAACCGACTCCGTTTTTTGCAGATTATGGATGAAATTCCCCAGGTAGATTACCAGAATGTTCGGGTTTCAGAATTTGTTTTGTACCAAAGTATTCTACGTCCGGAAGGGCCGGTTTATAAACCATTAAAAACATATTTGTTACAATGATTGCCAAAACTATTCAGCCACCTTACTATGCGGTAATTTTTACTTCTGTTAGAACAGAAATTGATGAAGGTTATTCAGAGGTGGTAAAACAGATGGAAGAACTGGCAGCACAACAACCCGGATTCCTGGGTATAGAAAGTGCAAGAAATGACATTGGTATCTCGGTTTCTTACTGGAAATCGCTGGAAGCAATAAAAATATGGAAAACGAATGTCATTCACCTGGAAGCACAGTTGAAGGGTAAAAGGATGTGGTACAAAGCTTATAAAACCCGGATTGCCAAAGTGGAACGAGACTACTATTTTGAACTGAATTTTTGATTACTGCGACTGTAAACCGCGACTGATTATTGATCTCTACTTCCCATTTCCTTTAATACTCACCATAACGGTGTAAATCAGGATTTTAAAATCAATGTACAGCGAAATGTTTTTCAGGTACATCATATCAAAAGGAAGCCTTTCAAGCATTTCTTCCACATTTGATGCATAGCCATATTTAACCTGCCCCCACGAAGTTATCCCTGGTTTGAGTTTGTGAAGGTGAGTGTAATGAGGAGCAAATTTTACAATCTGATCAATATAATATTGACGTTCAGGGCGTGGCCCAACCAGCGACATTTCCCCAATCAGTACATTATAAAACTGAGGTATTTCATCAAGGTGTGTTTTACGCAGGAAGCGGCCAATCGGTGTTACTCTCGCATCTGTTTCAGATGATAATGCAGGTGTTCCGTTCTCGGCACCATTCACCATGCTTCTGAGTTTGAAAATATGGAATGGCTTTCCGTATCTTCCTACACGTTCCTGCTTATAAATAATGGGTCCGTGAGAAGTACTTTTTATAATAATAGCTAGAACTATAAATACAGGAAAGAAAATAGCCATGGCAATAATAGAAAATAAAACATCCAGTAAACGCTTCATATTTTCCTGCCAGGCTGGCATTAATCCATTACTGATTTTAATTAATGGGCTGCCATAAATTGCAGTAACTTTTACTGTTCCCGAGAGAAAATCATATAAGTCAGGTATTCCCCAAATCGTAATTTGCCGGTTTTCAATAACAGTTAATATCTCGCTTGCTTTTTTGTGTTCATTCGATTCCAAAGCCAGAATCACTTCTTCAATTCCCTCCTCATCCAGAATTGTAAGAATATCATCAATATTACCCAATTTAGGCAGGAATTTGCCAATGGTATCATCGCTGTTTTTGTCAATCGGAACGTATCCAACAAATTTATTTCCAGCCGGACGTTGCTGCCCGGTCATTTCCTGGTATAGTTTTACTGCTTTTGAATTGCTGCCAATTATAAGAGTATTAAAACCTATTTTTCTGTGATGTATTTTATGAATGGTTTGGGCAGTCAGAATCAACCTAAAGAAATAGGTTATTACGAAATGGGCAGCAAAAAGAACCAGGGCCAATTGGTAATAGTTCTTGTAAGATCCAATCCAGTCGTCCAGAATAAAAAGAAAAAAGATAATGATTACACCAGCCAAAGAAGTTGTAAAGGTTTGCCATAATTCAAGCAAACGTGAACGACGAAAAATATTCTTGTAAAAACCAGTAATATAATATAGTGTAATCCAGAATAAAGGAATAAAAAAGAGAGCCTGGTAAAATCTGGTGGTGAATTCAAACGGAACATTCCATCCATTGAAAAACTGGGGTTCAATTACTTCTTTTCGATAGATAAAGAAAATAGTCCAGGCAAGGGCAGCTGCAATAAGATCAAGGGTT
Source organism: Draconibacterium sp. (assembly GCA_035399765.1). Taxonomy (GTDB): domain Bacteria; phylum Bacteroidota; class Bacteroidia; order Bacteroidales; family Prolixibacteraceae; genus Draconibacterium. Next base: position 11,914 of record DAOPJR010000008.1, read on the forward strand.
AAATATTTAATTACCTGCCACGTTTTATTCATTCTTACAGATTAAGTCAGGATCGTTTTTGCAATTCAGATTTATAACGAAAGCCCTGATTTTTTATTGTCGCAAAAGTAAGGTTTTGTTAGGATTACATGTCGGAAAATTGCTGCAATTTCCGATTCACTTTTTGAACGGCGTGCATGGCAATCAGATAGTCTTCGATACAGCTTGATTTTTTGACTTTTTTGTTAATCGTATCGATGAAATAATCGAATTCGTTGGCATTAGAATATTTTTCCAGATCAATTACTTTATTGTCGCACAGGTATGTATTTTGAGTAAAATTGAAAGTTACAAAGCGATTGTCAGAATAGATACGGATTTTAAAATCGTTCAACGACTCCAATTTTCCAAAACTCAGGCTTATAACCGACCCGTCATTGAATTCGAGGCGGACATTCGAAAATTTGGAATTATTATATCCCGGGAATGTAACTGCTCCAATCTTTTTAGGGCTGATCCCGGTTATCCCGAGCATCATGAGTAACATGGCGTACAACGATTCGCTGGCTCCTCCCTTGGCTTCAAAATTGGAATACTCTATAAATGTGGGCCCCTGAATATTGTTGTTCATCCATTGAATAGCGGGCTTGTAAAAATACGGATTCGTAACCTGTACAATCGAACCAGATTCGTTACTAAGCTTCACCAGCTCTGTGCATTCATCGATGGTAAGAACCGGGTGCTCAGTGCAAAAAATATGTTTTGATTTCTTTACCATGTCGCTCATCAGTTTAAAAGGCATTGGAGTCGAATTATCCATCAGAATAATGTCAGCACGTTCCAGAAGTTCAACACGGTTGAATTCAGGGATCGAATAATGGAAACTGTTCAACTGTGTACTGCTGCCAACCGATGATTTTCCAACAATATTAACACTTGTGTTTTTTCTGATTTCAAGTGCATGAGGTTCTAAATTCGCTGTTTTACCTATTAACCCGATATTTAACATTTTGCGCTATTTTAAGGTTGCTTACAAAGGTAAATTTCGGCGTCTTATGTTGTAGAATTGGCTCTATGAACTTATCAACGTTAAATGTTAATATTGAAACAGTAAGATAAATGGGATTAGAAAGGCAATTCAGTTAATTTTGTGCATTATTAGGTACATGGAACAAAACGACACATTACTACATCAAAGTTTACGAAAAAGACTGGTTGACGGATTAAAAATCAAGGGAATCCGCGACCTCGCCGTGCTCGAGGCTGTTGGTAGAGTTAAGCGTCATATGTTCATGGAGAGTGGCTTCCTGAATTTTGCTTATAAAGATCAGGCGTTTCCTATTGGAGCAGGTCAGACTATTTCGCAACCTTACACTGTTGCATTTCAAACACAGTTACTGCAAATTGAAAAAGGCGACAAAGTACTCGAAATAGGAACCGGTTCAGGATACCAGGCTGCGGTATTACTCGAAATGGGAGCAAGGGTTTTTACTATTGAACGTCAAAAAGAGTTGTATGCGAAAGTGCATAAATTTCTACCGGAGATTGGCTATTCTCCGGCTTGCTTTTTTGGAGACGGCTACAAAGGGCTTCCAAATTTCGCGCCTTTTGATAAAATAATTGTTACTGCAGGAGCGCCTGCTGTGCCGGCAGATTTAAAAGTACAGCTGAAAGTAGGGGGGAGGATGGTTATTCCGGTAGGGGATAGCAATAAACAGGAAATGTACGTTGTAACTCGAGAATCGGAAAACGAATATAAAACAGAAAAACATGGAAGATTCATGTTTGTGCCCATGCTAAAAGGAACGGTCAATTTTTGAATATGGTTAAAATCGAAAAGTTTCAAGTAAACCCATTAGGTGAGAATTCTCTGGTATTATCTGACGAAAGCGGTGAATGTATTTTTATTGATCCCGGTTTTTATTATGAGGAAGAATACGACGAGATCAGGGATTATATTCGTCAGAATCACTTAACTCCGGTTAAGATTGTAAATACTCACTGTCATTTCGATCATATTTTAGGTGTCGATTTTATTCGTAAAGAATACAACATTCCTTTTTATGCACATGCCGGGGATGCTTTTTGGGTAGAGAAAGCGGCAGAACAAGGTGCTATGTTTGGTTTTACAATTGTTCCGGTTAATCCGATTGATGTGTTTATTAAGGAGGGAGAGACAGTTGGTTTTGGAAATACTGAACTGGAAATCATTCATGTTCCCGGCCATTCTCCCGGTCATGTAGTATTTCACAACCGGACGGAAAATTTTTTAATAGCCGGCGATGTGTTGTTTTACGGAAGTATTGGCAGAACCGATTTGCCCGGAGGTGATTACCAGACTTTAATCGACGGGATAAAAACCAAGCTATTTACGTTGCCCGACGAAACAAAAGTGTATTGCGGACATGGACCTGAAACAAGCCTCGGTTTTGAGAAACAAAGTAACCCGTTTTTAACCTAAATTATAGTTGACTTGCTGGTTTAAAATCATTTTTTTGAAATAATACAGTTTATATACTTGCATCATTAATCAATCATTAAAAACAAATACATGTCTCAGGATAGATTTGTAACCCGACATATCGGGCCTCGCAACCATGAAATAGAAGAAATGCTGGAAACAGTTGGAGTTTCATCGATGGATGAGTTGCTCGAACAAACCATTCCGGCGAGCATCCGGCTGAAGCAACCTCTCAAACTAAATGAAGGATTATCAGAGAGACGTTACTATAGGAGGATTCTTGAACTGGCCAAGAAAAACAAGGTCTTTAACACCTACATTGGAATGGGGTATTACGATACCATTACACCTGCAGTAATACTGCGAAATGTATTGGAAAATCCGGTTTGGTACACTTCTTACACTCCTTATCAGGCAGAGATTTCTCAGGGAAGACTTGAAGCGTTGCTGAACTTTCAAACCATGGTTTGTAGTTTAACCGGAATGGAGATTGCAAATGCATCGTTACTAGACGAGGCAACAGCTGCTGCAGAGGCAATGATTATGATGGCTAACTTGCGTTCGCGCAAAATGGTCAAAGAAGGGGTAAATACGGTGATTGCTGATGAAAAAATGTGGCCGCAAACTCTGGATGTTCTTAAAACACGTGCCGTGCCGCTTGGTTTTGAATTGAAAGTTCAGTCGCTCGAAAATATTGAATTGGATGAAACGGTATTCGGCGTTTTAGTTCAATATCCAAATTCCGATGGTGAGATTATTGATTATCAGGAATTGGTTAAGGCGGCACACGAAAAAGAAATAAAAGTAGCTGTTGCAGCTGATTTGCTTTCACTTGCCTTGTTAACTCCTCCCGGAGAATGGGAGGCCGATATTGTTTTTGGTAATTCGCAACGTTTTGGGGTTCCTATGGGTTACGGTGGACCGCATGCCGCTTTCTTTTCAGCTCGCGAAGAGTTCAAACGGAATATGCCTGGCCGTATTATTGGAATAACCAAAGATTCGAATGGCAAAAGAGCTTTAAGAATGGCGCTGCAAACCCGGGAGCAACATATTAAAAGAGAAAAAGCAACTTCAAATATTTGTACTGCGCAGGCATTGCTGGCAATAATGGCAGGTTTTTTCGGCGTTTATCACGGGCCGGAAGGAATTATTACCATTGCTGACAGAATCCACAATATTGCGGCATTTTTGGTTCAGGAAATCGAAAAACTCGGGTATAAGCAATTAAATAAGAGCTATTTTGATACCATTCGTTTGGCGCTCCCAAAATATGTAATGAGAGAGGATATCGAATGGCTGAGTCACGAACTGGAGATGAATTTCCGTTATTTTGAAAACGGAGATGTTGGAATCAGCATTGATGAAACTACCAATCTCGACGATATTGAATGGATTATTGAAGTGTTTGCGAAAGCAGCCAATAAGAAGTTTCAGGTAGCAAGGGAATATCCCGAAGGATTTTCAGTGGATAAAAAGTTCCAACGGACTTCAGCATTCATGACCGAGGAAGTTTTTAATAGCTACCGGTCTGAAACAGAAATGGTTCGTTATATAAAGAGACTGGCAAAAAAAGATATTTCACTAACTCATTCGATGATTTCGCTGGGTTCATGTACAATGAAACTGAACGCAGCCACAGAAATGCTGCCTTTGAGTTGGATCGAATTTAATGGTTTACATCCTTTTATTCCTAAAAACCAGGCTCGTGGTTATCATGAAATGATGGAGGAATTGCGACGCGATCTTTCTGAAATTACCGGAATGGCAGATATAAGTCTGATGCCGAATTCAGGAGCAGCAGGTGAATATGCAGGATTGATGGTTATTCAGGCATATCATAAAAGCAGGGGAGACCTGCAACGGGATGTGGTGCTCATTCCATCTTCAGCGCACGGAACCAATCCGGCAAGTGGAGTAATGGCCGGAATGAAAGTGGTGGTGGTTGCCTGCGATGAAAAGGGAAATATTGATGTGAACGATCTTCGCGCCAAAGCTGAATTCCACAAGGAAAATCTTTCAGCTTTCATGGTCACTTATCCTTCTACTCACGGTGTTTTTGAATCATCTATCATCGAAATGTGTGAAATCATCCACGAACATGGAGGACAGGTATATATGGATGGTGCAAATATGAATGCACAGGTTGGTTTAACCAATCCAAGATTAATTGGTGCCGATGTCTGCCATCTGAACCTGCATAAAACGTTTGCAATTCCTCATGGTGGTGGAGGTCCGGGTGTTGGCCCGATTGGTGTTGCGCCACACTTGGTTGATTTTCTACCATCGCATCCGATAATGAATAATGGGCACATTGGAATTTCTGCAGTTTCAGCTGCTCCATGGGGAAGTGCGTCGGTGCTGCCGATTACTTACGGTTATATAAAAATGATGGGTGCCGAGGGTTTAACAGAAGCTACCAAAATAGCTATTCTGAATGCCAATTACATTGCCAATGCGTTGAAAGACAATTACGGAATTTTATATACCGGTGAAAACGGACGTGTTGCGCACGAGTTAATTCTGGAATGTCGTCACCTGAAAACTTCTGCCGGAATAACAGAGGAAGACATTGCAAAACGTTTGATGGATTACGGGTTCCATGCTCCTACACTTTCTTTTCCGGTACACGGAACCTTAATGATTGAACCTACCGAAAGCGAATCGAAAGGAGAATTGGATCGTTTTATCAGTGCGTTGAACTCGATATTCGAAGAGATTAAGGAAGTTGAAAACGGTTCGGCTGATAAAGAAGACAATGTACTGAAGAATGCTCCGCATACGGCTGAAGTCCTGATCGCAAATGACTGGAACCATACTTACGACAGAGAAAAAGCTGCTTTCCCACTCGATTGGGTTCGCGACAACAAATTCTGGGTACCGGTTGGTAGGGTAGACAATGCTTGGGGCGACAGAAATTTGATTTGTACCTGCGGTTCTCCGGAAGAATATGAAGCATTTTCGAAAGAATAAAAACAGAATAAGATAATATTTACAAGGCCATCTGAGAATATCAGGTGGCTTTTTTATTTTTGCACCATGATTTGTTTTCCGAATGCCAAAATAAATATCGGGTTAAATGTGGTTGAAAAACGTACTGACGGATACCACAACCTGGAAACCATTTTTTATCCGGTAAAATTATCGGATGCGCTGGAAATTGTAAAATCAGAAAAAACTGAATTTACCACCTCGGGCATTCCCATTGATGGCGATTCAGAAAACAATTTAGTACTAAGAGCATATCGGTTGTTACAGGCTGAATTTGACCTTTCTGCGGTTAAAATACACCTTCATAAAATGATTCCGTTTGGAGCCGGCTTGGGCGGTGGTTCGGCTGATGCCGCTTTCGCTCTTAAGATGTTGAATCGTATTTTTAACTTGAATTTGAGTACCTCTGAATTGGAAAGTTATGCATCAAAAATTGGAGCCGATTGTCCTTTCTTTATTCAGAACAAACCAACTTTTGCACATGGTATCGGAGATCAGTTTAAGGAAGTGAAAGTGGATCTATCGAATTACAAAGTTGTAATTGTTAAACCACCATATTCAGTTAGTACGGCTGAGGCTTACCGTAATATTCAACCTGCAAAAGCTGATTTTGATCTTATGAACATCGCATCACTTCCAATTGATGAGTGGAAGAATGTGATTAGAAATGATTTCGAAAATAGTGTCTTTCCAATTTATCCCGAGATAAAGGAAATCAAGCAAAAACTCTATAATGCCGGTGCAATCTATGCTTCCATGTCGGGAAGCGGTTCAGCTGTATTTGGTATTTTTCGCCATTTACCGGTAGAACTATCGGCATTCCTCCCAAAATCGCTTTTTATTTACCGATAGTTTTGGTCATTTACCGACCTTAGGATTTCATTAACATTTTTTTCATTCTTTTTAACAAGAAGTAGTGTAACCTTTGTGCACGTAATTAGTCTATTAGAATGTAAACAGAAAGGGAACAAAGTTCCGACAGAAAACAAAAAAGTCCTTAACGAAGGCACAGAAAACAAAGAAGACAAACAATTAGAAAACAACAGAAAACATGAAAACAACATTTAACAAATTAACAGCAGTAGTCATTTTCGCATTTATATTGTTAGCCGGAAATGTGAGAGCAGAAGGAAACGACGTAACTGCCTCAAGCCTTGAAAACGTAACAGAAACTAGCCTGCAAATGGAAAACTGGATGACAGATGAGTCATTATGGACTATCTCAACTTCAGGATTATTTGTGATGGAAAACGAAACTGGATTGGAAATGGAAAACTGGATGACCAATGGCTCAACCTGGGAAGTTAAACATCCTGTAGTAAGTGAAACAGAAACCAGCCTTCAGCTGGAAGACTGGATGACAAACAACAAAATCTGGAATATCTAGAGAAAAGATAGCGCGATTAGTTTTATTTGAATTTTTAAAAGGTTGCCACTACTGGCAACCTTTTTTTGTTGCATAAAAAAACCGCTCATTTTTGTGAGCGGTTTTTTCTGTGTTATTTATCCTTACGCTTTTTTAATTTCAATCATTAAATGCCGCTTCGGAATGATTTCGTCTTTTTTAATATGCACTTTTACAATTTTTCCATCAAAAGGCATTCGTACCTGGTTTTCCATTTTCATGGCTTCAAGTAAAAGCAGTGTTTCTCCTTCTTTTACTTTCTGGCCGGCTTTAACAAAAATGTCGACGATAGTTCCTGGAATAAACGAATAGATGAGATTTTCGTTTGGTGACTCGTAATTGATCCGGTTCTCAAACTTCTTTGTTAGAGTTGTTTTATATACCGCACCTTGAATTACCAGCGTTTTATAGTCTTTTTCTTCTGCCATAATAATTGCTTTGTTGTTTAAAACGGTGGAATACCATGCTTTTTTGTTGGCATTGAAGCAGTTTTGTTTTCTGAAACCTTCAGTGCATGTAATAAGCGAGCGCGGGTTTCATTTGGTTCGATTACTTCGTCGATATAACCCTGAGCTGCAGCTACGTATGGATTGGCAAATTTCTCTTTGTACTCCTGTATTTTTAATTGACGCATTTCTTCCGGATTTTCAGCTTC